>NZ_CP029552.1:0-17500 GCF_003173775.1 Methylobacterium sp. 17Sr1-1
ATGCGTGTGGACGGCAGCTTGGCGGAAGGGGTCGGCTCCGGCCGTGGCGGCAACGGCGATGACGGCCGGGGCGAAATCACGGGAGCCTGGCAACGGGTGAAGCGCCGCCTGCGGGCGGAACTCGGCGAGGACGTGTTCGCGAGCTGGTTCGCCCGGCTCGAATTGCAGGAGGTCTCCGGCGGCGTCGCCCGCCTGACGGTGCCGACCCGGTTCCTGAAGAGCTGGATCGAGTCGCACTACCTCGACCGGGTGCTCGCCACCTTCCGCAGCGAGGCCGACGGCATCGAGAGCCTGGAGGTCGGGGTGCGCGGCGCGATGGCGCCCGCCCGTCCCGGCGCCGCGGCGCTGACGAAGCCCGTCCCGAGTCCGCGCCCGGCCGCGAGCCCCACCAGCCCCGCCCCGGAGGCCTCCGAGCCCGAGCGCACCGCCCGCGGAACTGCCCCCGAGGGCGATCTCGGCGGCGCACCCCTCGACGCACGCCTGACCTTCGAGAGCTTCGTGGTCGGCCGCTCGAACGCGCTGGCGCATGCCGCCGCCGAGCGGGTCGCCCGGCACGACGGTGGCCCGGCGCTCTACAACCCGCTCTACTTCCATGCCGGCGTGGGCCTCGGGAAAACACACCTTCTGCACGGCATCGGCCACGCGGTGAAGCAGGCCGGACGGCGGGTGATCTACCTCACCGCCGACCGCTTCATGTACGGCTTCGTCAACGCGCTGAAGACTCAGAGCGCGCTGGCCTTCAAGGAGAAGCTGCGGGCGATCGACGTCCTGATCCTCGACGACGTGCAGTTCATCCAGGGCCGCTCGATCCAGGCCGAGTTCGGCCACACCCTCAACGCCCTCATCGATGCCGGGCGCCAGGTGGTGGTGGCGGCCGACCGGCCGCCGACCGAGCTGGAGGCTCTCGACGAGCGGGTGCGCTCGCGCCTCGCCGGCGGCCTCGTGGTCGAGATCGGCACCCTCGACGAGGCCCTGCGCGCCTCGATCCTGCAATCGCGTCTCGAAGCGGTGCGGGCCTCGCATCCGGCCTTCGAGGTCGGCCCGGCGGTGGCCGAGTACGTCGCCAAGGCCATCACCGCCAACGGCCGCGACCTCGAAGGCGCGGTCAACCGGCTGCTCGCCCACGCGACGCTGACCGGGGCTCCCGTCACCCTCGACACCGCCGAGACGGCGATCCGCGACCTCGTGAAGAACCGCGAGCCGAAGCGGGTCAAGATCGAGGACATCCAGAAGCTGGTGGCGAGCCGCTACAACGTCTCGCGCTCCGACATCCTCTCCGAGCGCCGCACCGCCGCGGTGGTCAAGCCGCGCCAGATCGCCATGTACCTCTCGAAGGTGCTGACCCTGCGCTCCCTGCCGGAGATCGGCCGCCGCTTCGGCGGGCGCGACCACACCACGGTGCTGCACGCGGTGCGCAAGATCGAGAAGGCGATCGGCGAGGACACGGCGCTCTGCGACGAGGTCGAGCTCCTGAAGCGCATGCTCCAGGATTGATCTCGGGGCTCTTCTCCACGGAGTCCTGCACAGGCGGCAGAGGAGCGCGCGACCGCGCCGTCCGCCGCCGGCTTGCCTTCGGGATGCGGCTTCGCCAAAGTTCCGGTCCCGTGCGTGCACGGGGCAACTTTTGCCTTTGCCGGCCTTCGCGGAGGCCGGTCGTACGAGACACGGATCACCCTGATGAAAGTCACCGTCGAGCGCGCGGCCCTCCTTCGGTCGCTCGGCCACGTGCACCGCGTCGTGGAGCGGCGCAACACGATCCCGATCCTGTCGAACGTGCTGCTGCGCTCCGGGCCGGACGGCCTCCAGCTCAAGGCCACCGACCTCGACATCGAGGTGACCGAGACGATCCCCGCCGACGTGGTCGACGGCGGCGCCATCACGGTGCCGGCCCACGTCATCTACGACATCGTGCGCAAGCTGCCCGACGGCGCCCAGGTCTCGCTGGAGACCAGCGGCGAGACCGGCCAGATGCTGATCCGCTCCGGCCGCTCGCGCTTCACCCTCGGCGCCCTGCCCGAGGCCGATTTCCCCGATCTCGCCGCCGGCGAGCTGCCGTACCGCTTCGAGCTGCCGGCCGTCGACCTCAAGCGCCTGATCGACAAGACCCAGTTCGCGATCTCCACCGAGGAGACGCGCTACTACCTCAACGGCATCTTCTTCCACACCATCGAGGCGGAAGGCTCGCTCAAGCTGCGCGCCGTCGCCACCGACGGCCACCGCCTCGCCCGGGTCCAGATGGAGGCGCCGGAGGGCAGCGGCGGCATGCCGGGCATCATCGTGCCGCGCAAGGCCGTGGCCGAGATCCAGAAGCTCGTCGAGGATGGCGGCGAGACCGTCGGCGTCGAGATTTCCTCCGCCAAGGTGCGGTTCAGCTTCTCGTCGGGCGTCACCCTGATCTCGAAGCTCATCGACGGCACCTTCCCGGACTACCAGCGCGTCATCCCGACCGGCAACGACAAGCGCCTGACGGTGGAGCGCGACCAGTTCGCCAAGGCGGTCGACCGCGTCTCGACCATCTCCTCCGAGCGCGGCCGGGCGGTGAAGCTCGCCATGACCGACGGGCGCCTGTCGCTCTCGGTCAACAACCCGGATTCGGGCTCGGCGACCGAGGAGCTCGACGTCGATTACGAATCCGGCCCGCTCGATATCGGCTTCAATGCCCGCTACCTCCTCGACATCACGGCGCAGCTCGACGGCGACACCGCCCTGTTCCGCCTCGCCGATCCGGGCTCGCCGACGGTGATCCAGGACCGCGAGGGCGCGCCGGCGCTCTACGTGCTGATGCCGATGCGGGTGTGAGGGGAGCCCGCTCCTGCAAGTTCCGGGTTTTCGGCAGAGTTATCGTCTCTCCTACCCACAACCTCATCCTGAGGGGTCAATCGATCGACGACCGACTGACCTCGAAGGAGGGCTCCAGAAGCCTCTGCGATCCCTGGATCTCTCCTTCGAGGCCCACTCACGTGGGCACCTCAGGATGAGGTCGCGGTTGGGATGAGGCAGGCCGAAAAGCGCGCACCACCGCCGGCCAGCGCCCCGACCTGTGATATGGCCCGGGGATGACCGAGCCCACCGCCCTGCGCGTCACCCGCCTGATCGCCCGCGACTTCCGCAACCACGCCGACCTCGACCTCGCGGTCGGCCGCCGCTTCGTCGCGCTGGTGGGCGAGAACGGGGCCGGGAAGACCAACATCCTGGAGGCCCTGTCGCTGTTCGCCCCCGGCCGGGGCCTGCGCCGGGCCGATTTTTCCGTGATGGCGCGCGAAGGCGGGGCGGGCGGCTTCGCGGTCTCCCTGACCGTGGAGGGCCCGAGCGGCGACCACCGCATCGGCACCGCCTGGGAGCCGCCGCGGGGGCGCGAGGAGCGCGGCGGCCGGCTCTGCCGCATCGACGGGGCCACCGCCCCCTCCCCCACCGCCTTCGCCGAGCAGGTGCGGGTGGTCTGGCTCACCCCCGACCTCGACGCGCTGTTCCGCGGCCCCGCCGGCGACCGGCGCCGCTTCCTCGACCGGCTGGTGCTCGCCGTCGATGCCGGCCACGGCGCCCGGGTGAGCGCGATGGAGCGGGCGCTGCGCTCGCGCAACCGCCTGCTGGAGGAGCGGCCAGACGACGGCCCGTGGCTCGACGCCGTCGAGCGCGAGGTGGCGGAACTGGCCGTCGCGGTGGCGCTGGCGCGCCGCGAGACGGTGGAGCGCCTCGACAGCCTCATCCTGTCGACCCGCGACGAGGCCTCGCCCTTCCCCTGGGCCGGGGTGCGGCTGGAGGGCGACATCGACGACCTCGTGGCGGTCTGGCCCGCGGTCGATGCGGAGGACCGCTACCGCGCGACCCTGCGCCAGAACCGGTTTCGCGACCGCGCCGCCGGCCGGACGCTCGCCGGCCCCCAGGCCTCCGACCTCGTGGTGCGCCACGGCCCGAAGGACGTGCCCGCCGCCACCGCCTCGACCGGCGAGCAGAAGGCGCTGCTGATCGGCCTGGTGCTGGCCCATGCCCGCCTCGTCACCGGGATGAGCGGGCTCAGCCCCCTGGTGCTTCTCGACGAGGTCGCGGCCCATCTCGATCCCCGCCGCCGCGCCGGCCTGTTCGACGCATTGGAAGCTCTGCCGGGCCAGGTCTGGATGACCGGGGCCGACCCGGTCCTGTTCGGCGAGCTGGGCGAGCGGGCCGACCTCGTGCAGGTGGCGGACGGGAGCGTGCACGGCGCGGCCTGAGACGGGACGGCCGGCCGCGCGAACGCCGAGGAAGCCCCGTCAGGCCCCCAGCTCGGCCGGCGCCGTGAGCAAACCGGCCTCTTCCGGCGAGTAATCCCCCTCCGGCCAGTCGGACCAGACGACGTCGCGGTAGATCGGCAGGCAGACGCCGATCCTCCTGTACTCCGCGATCCGGTTGCGCACCGTGCGGACCGAGATGCCGAGCATCTTGGCGGCGTGGGTCCGGTTGCCGCGGCAACGGATGAGGGTCTCGATGACGAGCTTGCGCTCGGCCTCCGCGAGTGTGGTCGCTGGCGCCATGCTGCTGTTCCTCCTGGTGACGAGGGCCCCCGGGCGTGTTTGTTCTTGCGACAGGGGAAAAGCTGGACAACCATGGTTAACAAGTGGTTAACGAGGCGATCGACAGGGTCGCGGACGGGCCTGTGCTTGGCTCATCCCATGAAAATGGGCAGGCAATACAGTTCCAGCGCGATGGATGAATTGGAGTTGTCGGGAGGACGAACGGCCTCCCGGCCCGGCATTCGACGGCGGCCGGTTGGCGTTATGGAATGCTGTTCGGCCGGGCGCCCAGGATCAGGCGGGCTCAAACCCGGCCGTCATCGCCGGGCCGGATCGCCGAAACCGCGACGCGGCCCGGCGACGAAAGTCGATCCGGCGCGGAGGGACGACGACGGCGCCCGCTCCGGGCCGTCTCACCTCGGTCACACCGGCCGGGAATCTTGGCCGTGACGGGCCGGAAAAATTTTCGTGATGCGCTCAGGCCACGAGTCCCGGATCGATCGTCCGCGGGCTCGCGAGCCAGTGCGGCACCGGCAGGTCGCGGGCGCGCAGGAAGCCCGGGTCGAACAGCTTCGAGGCGTAGCGGGTGCCGTAATCGCACAGGATCGTCACGATCGTGTGGCTGGGGCCGAGATGGCGGGCGAGGCGGATCGCCCCCGCCACGTTGATGCCCGACGAGCCGCCGAGGCACAGCCCCTCCTCCTCCAGGAGGCCGAAGACCAGCGGCAGCGCCTCCGTATCGGGAATCGCGTAGGACACGTCAGGCCGGAAGCCGTCGAGGTTGCCGGTGATGCGGCCCTGGCCGATGCCTTCGGTGATCGAGGTCCCCGACGCCTTCAGCTCGCCGGTGGCGTAGAAGGGATGGAGCGCCGAGCCGTCGGGATCGGCGAGCCCGATCGTCACGTCCGGGTTGCGGGCGCGCAAAGCCGCCGCGGTGCCGGCGAGCGTGCCGCCGGTACCGGCGGCGCAGATGAAGCCGTCGACCTGTCCGCCGGTCGCCTCCCAGATCTCCGGGCCGGTCGTCGCGATATGGGCCTCGCGGTTGGCGAGATTGTCGAACTGGTCGGCGAAGAAGGCGCCGCCGGGCTCGGTCGTGGCGAGGCGCGCGGCGAGGCGGCCGGCGACCTTCACGTAGTTGTTGGGGTTGGAAAACGGCACCGCCGGCACCTCGACGAGGTCGGCCCCGGCCAGCCGCAGGGCCTGCTTCTTCTCCGCCGACTGGGTCTCCGGGATCACGATCACGGTGCGGTAGCCCCGCGCCGCGCCGACGAGGGCGAGCCCAATGCCGGTATTGCCCGCCGTGCCCTCGACGATGGTGCCGCCGGGCCGCAGGGTGCCGGCGCGCTCGGCGGCCTCGACCATGAACAGGGCGGCGCGGTCCTTGACCGACTGGCCCGGATTCATGAACTCGGCCTTGCCCAGGATGGTGCAGCCGGTCTCCTCCGAGGCGCGCTTGAGGCGGATCAAGGGCGTGCCGCCGATCGCGGCGAGGATGTCGGGGCGGATCATCGCGGGGGCTTCCGGTCTGGCGCGGGCGGGATGCCCGCCGGGGTGAGCGGTGATGCCGCGAAAGCGGGAGGCCGGCAAGGCACCTGAGACGTCGAAGGCAGGCTTGCGGTGCGTCGTCGGCCACCCCCTTTCCCGGACGACTGCAGCGTCAGCGGAAGGAGATCCGGGATCCAGCACAGAAAGTGCCGCGAAGCGGCTCTATCTTTTCAACGTCGCAGACAAGCGGACGCTTCGCGAGTTTTTGTGCTGGATCCCGGATCTCCCTCCGCTTCGCTCCAGTCGTCCGGGAAAGGGGAGATTTCTGGAGAGACCGTCCGGGAGCAAATTGACGTCCAACGTGCGACTCTGACCAAGCTGTACCGCGACGAATCCACGACAGCCTGGAATGCCTCCAGGCCGCGTTGACGGGGCCGGCCGGAAATGTCAGCATTCCTGACTTAATCAGCGTGGTCCCGAGAGGCTGGAGGAACCGGCCCCCACCGCGCGAGGAGGAGGAACACGCGATGGGCTCGCCCGCGACCACCCCGTCCCTTCGGTCGGTCAGCCTCGACGACAAGTACGACCTCTCCCGCGATCAGGTCTTCGTCACCGGCACGCAAGCCGTGATCCGGATGCTCTTGATGCAGCAGGCCCGTGACCGGGCGGCGGGGCTCAACACCGCGGGCTTCGTCTCCGGCTATCGCGGCTCGCCGATCGGCGGGCTCGACCAGAACCTGGTGCGGGCGAAGAAGGTCCTGGACCAGGCCGGCATCGTCTTTCAGCCCGGCCTCAACGAGGAACTGGCCGCGACCGCGATCTGGGGCGCGCAGCAGGCCGAGATGCGGGGCGAGGGCCGCTACGACGGCGTGTTCGGCCTCTGGTACGGCAAGGGCCCCGGCGTCGACCGCTCCGGCGACGTGTTTCGCCACGCCAACATGGCCGGCACCGCGCGCCACGGCGGCGTGCTGGCGCTGATGGGCGACGACCACACGGCGGAATCCTCCACCGTCGCGCACCAGTCCGAGTTCCACTTCGTCGACGTCATGTCGCCGATCCTGAACCCGGCGGGCGTGCAGGAGATCCTGGATTACGGCCTCTACGGCTACGCGATGAGCCGCTATTGCGGCACCTGGGTCGCCTTCAAGTGCGTGAAGGAGAACATCGAGTCGACCGCGAGCGTGGACGCCCGCCTCGACCGGGTGAAGATTCTTTTGCCCGACGATTTCCTGATGCCGCCGGGCGGGCTCAACATCCGCACGCCGGACGGCATCCTGGAGCAGGAGGCCCGCCTCCAGGACTTCAAGCGCGACGCGATGATGGCCTTCGTGCGCGCCAACAATCTCAACCGCATCGTGCTCTCGGGCGGGCGCCAGCCGAAGGTCGGCATCATCACCGTTGGCAAGTCCTATCTCGACGTGCGCCAGGCGATGGACGATCTCGGCCTCGACGAGGTCAAGGCCAACGACATGGGCCTGCGCCTCTACAAGGTCGCGTGCCCGTGGCCCTTGTCGCGCCGGGAACTGGCCGACTTCGCGGACGGCCTCGACCTCGTGATGGTGGTGGAGGAGAAGCGCTCGCTGATCGAGGTGCAGCTGCGCGAGGAGCTGTACGGATCGCGCCACCAGCCGGTCTGCATCGGCAAGCGCGACGAGGCGGGGAACTGGCTCTTCCCCGTGAAGGGGGCGCTCGACCCCAACGACATCGCGGTGGCGCTCGGCGAGCGCCTGCTGCGCTACCACCGCAACGACGACCTCGCGGGGCGCGTCGCGCGGCTGAAAGGCGCGCAGGAGCGGCTGGCCGCCACCGCCGACATCGCGGCGCGGATCCCGCATTTCTGCGCCGGCTGCCCGCACAATTCCTCGACCAAGGTGCCGGAGGGCATGCGCGCCTATGCGGGCATCGGCTGCCACTACATGGCGCAGTGGATGGACCGCAGCACCGACGGCTTCACCCAGATGGGCGGCGAGGGCGCGAACTGGATCGGCGAACATGCCTTCTCCAAGCGCGGCCACGTCTTCCAGAATCTCGGCGACGGCACCTACAACCACTCGGGCTCGCTGGCGCTCCGCTGGGCGGTCGATACCGGCACCACCATCACCTACAAGATCCTGTTCAACGACGCCGTCGCGATGACCGGCGGCCAGCCGCACGAGGGCGGGCTCACCGTCGACCGCATCGCCGCCCAGGTTCGGGCGGAGGGCGTCGAGCGCATCGCCCTCGTCACCGACGAGCCGGACAAGTACCCCTCGACAATTCAATGGCCGCACGGGTTATCGATCCACCACCGCGATGAACTCGACGCGGTGCAGCGGGAGCTGGCCGAGGTGCCGGGCGTCTCGGTGATGATCTACGACCAGACCTGCGCCTCCGAGAAGCGCCGCCGGCGCAAGCGCAACGCGTTCCCCGACCCCGACAAAAGGGTGATCATCAACGAGCTGGTCTGCGAGGGCTGCGGCGATTGCTCGGTGCAGTCGAACTGCGTCGCGGTGCAGCCGGTCGAGACCGAGTTCGGCCGCAAGCGCCGCATCGACCAGTCGGGCTGCAACAAGGACTTTTCCTGCGTGAAGGGTTTTTGCCCGTCCTTCGTGACGGTGCACGGCGCGAAACCCCGCAGCAGACCGGTCGGAATCCCGATTGCTGCCAGCGACGCGGCACCGGATGCCGGTCTGCCCGAGCCGACGATCCCGGAGATCGCCGGCACCTACAACCTGATCGTCACCGGCGTCGGCGGCACCGGCGTGGTGACGATCGGGGCGATCCTCGGCATGGCGGCGCATCTCGAGGGCAAGGGCCTCGGGATGATCGACATGGCCGGCCTCGCCCAGAAGGGCGGCGCGGTGTTCAGCCACGTGCGGCTGGCGAACCGCCAGGAGGACATCCACGCCATCCGGGTCGGAGCGGGCGCCGCCGATCTGGTGCTGGGCTGCGACCTCGTGGTCAGCGGCAACCGCAAGGTGCTGTCGGCGATCGCGAAGGGCCGCACTCACCTCGTCGTCAATACCGCCGAGGTGATGCCGGGCGAGTTCACCCGCCGGCCCGACTTCTCCCTGCCGGCGGAGCGGATCAAGCGGGCGATCCGCGAGGCCGCGGGCGCGGAGCACGCCGACTTCACCGACGCCACGAGCCTCGCGGTCTCGGTGCTCGGCAATGCGCTCGCCGCCAACATGTTCATGCTGGGCTATGCCTGGCAGCGCGGGCGGGTGCCGCTCTCGCGAGAAGCCCTCCTCAAGGCGATCGAGCTCAACCGCGAGGCGGTGGCGATGAACGTCGCGGCCTTCGCCTGGGGCCGTCGCGCCGCAGCTTCCCCCGAGACGATGCGGGCGGTCGAGGCCCCGGCCCCGGATCTGGCGCCGGATCTCGACGGGGTGATCGCCAAGCGCATCGCCTTCCTCACCGCCTACCAGGACGCCGCCTACGCCGCGCGCTACGAGAGGGCCGTCGCCGCCCTGCGGGCGCGGGAGGCGGCGATCATCCCCGGCCAGTCGGCCCTCACCGATGCCGCCGCCCGTTCGCTGTTCCGGCTGATGGCCTACAAGGACGAGTACGAGGTCGCCCGGCTCTACACCGACGGCACGTTCCAGGCGCAGGTCGCGCGCACCTTCGAGGGCGAGAATCTCCGCTACGAGTTTCATCTCGCGCCGCCGCTGCTCGCCCGCCGCGACCCGGCGACCGGCCGACCGCGCAAGATGACCTTCGGGCCGTGGATGATGAAGGCGTTCGGCGTCCTCGCCCGGATGAAGGCCTTGCGCGGCACCGCCCTCGACCCGTTCGGCTACACGCAGGAGCGGCGCGAGGAGCGGCGCCTGGTGCAGGACTTCGAGGCCCGGATGGCCGAGATCGCCCGGGATCTCACGCCGGCGAACCACGCCGCGGCGGTCGGCCTCGCCGGCCTGCCTCAGCGCATCCGCGGCTACGGCCCGGTGAAAGCGAAGAACCTGGCGACGGTGCAGGCGGAGGAAGCGGCGTTGCTCGCGCGGTTCCGCGATCCGGAGGCGGTGATGGCGACGGCGGCGGAGTGAGGGGCGCCGCCTGTCCCGCTCACTGAAGGTCTGAAGAGTCAGAGAAGAGGCGCAGGTCCCCCCTCTCCCGTATGGGAGAGGGGGGACCGCGCCTGATCCTGAAAAAGCATCCCGCGGAAAGGTCTGCGCTCGCAAACCGGAACCGGGGCTCCCCCGCTCACCCCTCCCCCCGCGCCAGCCCCCGCTCCATCAGGTCCAGGTGCCCGGCCAGATACGCCGCACCGTCGAGCGCATGGTCGTCGCCGAACATCAGCCGCCAGGTGCAGGCCATGATGACCGGGGCGAAGAGCAGGTGGGGAAACTCCTCGGCCGCCGTGGGGCGGAACTCGCCTCGCTCGATTCCGTAGCGCACCACGCGGCGCAGGTTGTCCACCGCCGGGCCAATCACCTCGGCGCGCCAGCGGTCGGCGAGGTCGGGGAAGCGGCTCACCTCGGCAAGCAGCATCCGCATGATCTCGCGAGCGCGCCGGTCCTCGACCATGTGCGTGTAGACGAAGGCGAAATGGGTGCGCAGGATCGCCATCGCGGAGCCCTGCGGGGCGGCGGCGAGAGCGACCAGGTTCTCCTGCACCGGCCGGTTCATCTCGCGGACGGTCGCCAGGAACAGGTCCTCCTTGCTCGGGAAGTACAGGTAGATCGTGCCCTTGGTGATGCCGGCGCGGGCCGCCACGTCGTCGAGCTTGGTCGCGGCGAAGCCGGCGCGAGCGAATTCCTCGAACGCCGCCTCCACGATCTCGCCGGGCCGCTCCTCCTTGCGCCGCCGGCGCTGTCCTGCCACTGCCATCTCGCACCTTATTGACTGCCTGGTCAGTTATTAGTACGAAGCAGGCGTCGCCTTCAAGGAGCGCGCCATGGCCCGCACGGTGATGTGCCTGTCCCACCAAACCGCGCCGCGCCGGCCGGGGTTCACCCGCCTGCCGAACGGCCTCGCCCTGCACGCGCCGCCGGTGGAGACCGCCCGCCCGCTGCTGCCGCGGCAGGTGCCGCTCTCCGCGATCGCGCTCCTGCTCTTCGCGCTCGCCGGCTGGGCCGGCCTGCTGGCCTGGACCCGGCCTGAGCCGGCAGCGTCCTGCGCCACCTGCCTCGCCGCGCCCGGCCAGCTCTGACACGACACCCCTTTCCCGGTTCGCCCCGGCACATCGCCGGAGCGCCCTCACAGATGCGGGGTGCTCTCCCAAGGAGAACGCCCGCATCTGGAAGGAGCGGCCGCATCCGCCCCCTCGCGGCCGCTCCTTCACGTTGTTTCCGCTCATCCTCCCCCTACGTTACCGTGGCTGCAGGCCCGATCGGTGCGCACGACCCTTATGAGACCTTTCCCTGTTCCACGGGGCGCCGCCTGCCTGGCCGCCCTGCTCCTCGCGAGCCCGGCGCTCGCCGAGGCGCCCTTTCCGGCCAAGGACGAGGCGCCGAGAGACGGCGCGCAAGGTTCTTCCCTGGCCAAAGATACCTCCCTGGCCCAGGTCCGGGTGGTCACCGCCGCGCTCGTGCCGGTCGCCGAGCAGGTCGTGCTGACCGGCGACATCCAGGCCAAGTTCCTGAGCAACATCGCCTTCCGGGTCAGCGGCAAGATCCAGGAGCGCCTGGTCGAGGTCGGCGAGCACGTCACCGCCGACCAGGTGCTGGCCCGGCTCGAGCCGCAGGAGCAGCAGGTCAACGTCGACACCGCGCAGGCCGCCCTCGCCTCGGCCGAGGCCCTGCTGACCCAGGCGAAGGTGAGCTTCGAGCGCCAGCAATCGCTGATGCGCAGCGGCTACACCACCCGCACCGCCTACGACCAGGCCGAGCAGACCCTGCGCACCACCCAGGCCTCGGTCGAATCGGCCAAGGCGGCCCTGGGCAATGCCCGCGAGCAATTCTCCTACACCGAGCTGAAGACCGGGGTCGCCGGCATCATCACGGCGCGCAACGCCGAGGCCGGCCAGGTCGTGCAATCGGGCCAGACCGTGTTCAGCCTGGCCCAGGACGGGCCGCGGGACGCGGTGTTCATCGTCTCCGAGACGCTGCTCGCCGAGCCGCCGGAGAGCAAGACCGTCGAGATCATCCTCCTGTCCGATCCGCGGGTGCGCACCACCGGTACCGTCCGGGAGATCTCGCCGGCGGTCGATCCGTCCTCCGGCGGCGTGCGGGTGAAGATCGGGCTCTCCAAGGTGCCGCCGGAGATGTCGCTCGGCGCCACGGTGGCGGGCCTCGGCCGCTTCCGGGCCAAGCCCTCGGTGAGCCTGCCCTGGAGCGCGCTGTTTCGCTGGCAGGACAAGCCGGCGGTCTGGGTGCTCGATCCGGGACGCGGCACCGTGGCGCCCAAGACCGTCGCGATCGAGCGCTATGCCGGCTCGGCCATCGTGCTGGCGGACGGCGTCGCGCCGGGCGAGCGGGTGGTGGTGGCCGGCATCCAGCTCCTGCGCCCCGGCCAGAAGGTGGCTGTGGTCGGGGGGGACGCCCAATGAAGCATGGTCCCGCCCTCGTCGTCCTCGTCGCCCTGGCGGGCTGCCAGGCAAAGGAGGCCGAGGCGCCGGCCCCGGTGCGCCCGGTCCTCACCACCAAGGTCGAGATCCGCACCGCCGAGACCTTCGGCCCCTTCGCCGGCACGGTCGAGCCGCGCTACCAGACGCAGGCCGGCTTCCGGGTGCCGGGCCGGATGGTCGCCCGCGACGTCTATGTCGGCGACCTCGTGCCGAAGGGCGCGCGGCTGGCCGCCCTCGATCCTACGGTGCTGCAATTCGCCGTCACCCGGGCGCGGGCCGACGTCACCGACGCCGAGGCGCAGCTCGCCAATACCAGCGCCGTCGAGGCGCGCCAGCGCACCCTGTTCGAGGGCGGCAACGTCACGCAAGCCGCCCTCGACAGCGCGGTGGCGGGCCGCGACACCGCGGCGGCGCGCCTGGCCCAAGCCAAGGCCGCCTTGCAGAAGGCGACCGACGAACTCGGCTACGCCACCTTGAAGGCCGATGTCGACGGGGTGGTGACGGCCTGGAACGCCGAGATCGGCCAGGTGGTGAGCGCCGGCCAGGCCGTGGTGACCCTCGCCCGGCCCGACATCCGCGAGGCCGTGGTCGACATCCCGGACGGGCTGATGGCCGGCATCAAGGCCGGCACCGCCTTCACCGTGACGCTGCAGGCCGCCCCGAGCATCACCACCACCGGCAAAGTGCGCGAGATCGGGCCGCTCGCCGACCCGGCGACCCGCACCCGCCGGGTGCGCATGACGCTCGTCGACCTGCCCGAAGCCTTCCGGCTCGGCACCACCATCACGGTCGCGCTCGAGCGGCCCACGCGACCGCGCATCACCCTGCCGGCGACCGCTCTGCTCGAGGCCGAGAACCGCACCAGCGTCTGGGTGGTCGCGCCAGACGGCAAGACGGTCTCGCGCCGCGACGTCGCGGTGGTCGCGCGCGACGACGACGCGGTGACGCTCACTGAGGGGCTCAAGGCCGGCGAGACCGTGGTGACGGCCGGCGTCCACAGCCTCAAGGACGGCCAGGCGGTGCGCCTCGCGGCCTCCGGTCTGCTCTGAAATCTCCGACGCGCGGCCCGACGCGGCCCGCCGATCCACCCCGTTCCAGCGCGAGGCCGCGCCCGATGAAGTCGTTCAACCTCTCCGAATGGGCGCTGTCGCACCGCTCCTTCGTCTGGTTCCTGATGATCGTGGCGATCGTCGCCGGCGCGATGTCCTACCGCAAGCTCGGCCGCGAGGAGGACCCGGCCTTCGCGATCAAGACCATGGTGGTGCAGGCGAGCTGGCCCGGCGCCACCATCGCCGACACCCTCGACCAGGTCACCGACCGGATCGAGAAGGAGCTGCAGCAGATCAACGCGGTCGACTACACGAGAAGCTACACCACGCCCGGCCAGGCGACGGTGTTCGTCAACCTGCGCGAGACGACGCCGCCGAAGACGATTCCGTGGTTGTTCTACCAGGTGCGAAAGCGGCTCGGCGACATCAAGGGCACGTTCCCGCAAGGCATGCAGGGCCCGTTCTTCAACGACGAGTTCGGCGACGTGTTCGGCAACGTCTACGCCTTCACGGCCGACGGCCTGTCGATGCGCCAGCTGCGCGACTACGTCGAGACGGTCCGCACCCGCATCATCAAGGTGCCGAGCATTGGCAAGACCCAGATCATCGGTGCTCAGGACGAGGTGATCTCCCTCGATTTCTCGACCCGCAAGCTCGCCGGCCTCGGCGTCGACACGCAGTCACTGATCAAGAGCCTGCAGGCGCAGAACGCGGTGGCGCCGTCCGGCGTGATCCAGGCCGGGCCGGAGCGGGTCTCGGTTCGCGTCGGCGGCCAGTTCACCGACGAGAACAGCCTGAAGGCCATCAACCTGCGGGTCAACGACCGCTTCTTCCGCCTCTCGGACGTCGCCGAGATCGAGCGCGGCTACGCCGACCCGCCCAAGTCGCTCTTCCGCTACAACGGCAAGCCGGCGATCGGGCTCGCCATCGCCATGCAGCAGAGCGGCAACCTGCTCGAATTCGGCGAGGCCCTGAAGACGCGGATGCGTCAGGTCGAGGCCGACTTGCCGGTGGGCGTCGGCATCCACCTCGTCTCGGACCAGCCGCGCATCGTCGAGGAGGCGGTCGGCGGCTTCACCAAGGCCCTCGTCGAGGCGGTGGTGATCGTGCTCGTCGTCTCGTTCCTGAGCCTCGGGGTGCGGGCCGGCCTCGTCGTCTCGTTCTCGATCCCGCTCGTGCTCGCCATCGTCTTCGTCGTCATGGACGTGATGGGGGTCACGCTGCAGCGCATCTCGCTCGGGGCGCTGATCATCGCGCTCGGCCTCCTCGTCGACGACGCGATGATCACCGTCGAGATGATGGTGGCGCGGCTGGAGGCCGGCGACAGCCTGCACAAGGCCGCGACCTTCGCCTACACCTCGACCGCCTTCCCGATGCTCACCGGCACGCTCGTCACCGTCGCGGGCTTCCTGCCGATCGGCTTCAACGGCTCGGCGGCGGGCGAGTACACCTACTCGCTGTTCGTGGTGATCGCAGCCTCGCTGCTGGTCTCCTGGGTCGTGGCGGTCTTGTTCGCGCCCCTGATCGGCGTGAAGATCCTGCCGAAGACCATGAAAGGCCACCACGACAAGCCGAGCCGCCTGCTCGCCGCCTTCCGGGCCCTGCTGCTGCCGGCGATGCGCTTCCGCTGGATCACCGTGGCCGTCTGCATCGGCATGCTGGCGCTCGCGATCGTCGGCATGGGCCACGTGCAGCAGCAGTTCTTCCCCTCCTCCGACCGGCCCGAGGTGCTGGTCGACCTGACCCTGCCGCAGAATGCCAGCATCAGTGAGACGAAGGCGCAGATGGACACGTTCGAGGCCGCCCTGAAGGGCGACCCCGAGATCAAGCGCTGGAGCTCCTATGTCGGCGAGGGCGCGATCCGCTTCTACCTGCCCCTCGATCAGCAGCTCCAGAACGCGTTCTTCGGTCAGATCGTGATCGAGACCGTGTCGCTGGAGGCCCGCGACCGGACCATGGCGCGGCTGAACGAGCTGGCCCGGCGCGACTTCGTCGGCACCGACGTGTTCGTCCATCCCCTCGACCTCGGCCCCCCGGTCGGCCGGCCGATCCAGTACCGGATCAGCGGCCCCGACCTGCAGGTGGTGCGGGCGCAAGCCCTCAAGCTCGCCAACGTGGTGGCGCAGAACCCGCATGTCGGCCTGCCGACCTTCGACTGGAACGAGCCCGGCAAGGTGCTGCTGGTCGAGATCCTGCAGGACAAGGCGCGCCAGCTCGGCGTGACCTCGCAGGACATCGCCGGCATCCTCAACGGGGTGGTCGGCGGCACGACGATCACCCAGGTCCGCGACGCGATCTACCTCGTGGACGTGATCGGCCGGGCGCAGGGTCCGGAGCGCCGCTCGGTCGACACGCTCCAGAGCCTGCAGGTGCCGACCGCGGGCGGCGCGACCGTGCCGCTCCTCGCCTTCGCGAAGATCCACTACGACCTCGAACAGCCGATCGTCTGGCGCCGCGACCGGATGCCGACCATCACGGTGCGCGCCGCCATCACCGACGCGACCCAGCCGCCGACGGTCGTCTCGGCCCTCGAACCGGCCATGGCGCAGTTCCGCTCGGAGCTTCCCGCCGGCTACGACCTCGCGACCGGTGGCGCGGTGGAGGAGAGCGCCAAGGGCCAGGGCCCGATCGCCGCGGTGGTGCCGGTGATGCTGCTGGTGATGGCGTTCTTCCTGATGGTGCAGCTCCAGAGCCTCCAGAAGCTCTTCCTCGTGTCGAGCGTCGCGCCGCTCGGTCTGATCGGCGTCGTCGCGGCCCTGCTGCCGTCGGGCGCACCGATGGGCTTCGTGGCGATCCTCGGCATCCTGGCGCTGATCGGCATCATCATCCGCAACGCCGTGATCCTCGTCACCCAGATCGACGAGTTCGAGGCCGAGGGGATGAGCCCGTGGGACGCGGTGGTGGAAGCGACCTGCCACCGTATGCGCCCGATCCTGCTCACCGCCGCGGCCGCGAGCCTCGGCATGGTGCCGATCGCCCGCGAGGTGTTTTGGGGACCGATGGCCTACGCGATGATCGGCGGCATCATCGCGGCGACCTTCCTGACGCTGTTCTTCCTCCCGGCGCTCTATGTCGGCTGGTACCGGATCCGGCCGCAGAAGAAGGCTGAAACCTCGGCGCCCGTCACTCACGCCTGACGCGCGAGATCGAGAAACAGCGCCGCGGCGCGCGACGGGCTCCGGGTGGATGGCGCCCGAAGCCCGAAACGCCGCGAGATGGCCGGCGCCAAGGCCACGGCCCTCAGCCCCTTCCGGCTCTCGGGCAGCGTCGATTCCGGGACGATGCTGACGCCGGCCCCCTCCCGCACCAGCGCGATGGCACTGGCCCAGTCGCGGACCTCGATGCGGATATCGGCGAGCGACAGGCCGGCGGCGCGCATCAGCGCGCCGGCATGGAGGTGGCATCCTCCGGTCGCGAGCACGAACGGCTCGGAGGCAAGGCGATCGAACGTCACCTCACGGTGCCGCGCGAGCGGGTGAGCGGCAGGCAGCAGCGCGATCCAGGCATCCTGCCCGAGCAGGATCGCGTCGCTGTCGGCTGCCGGGTTGAGAACGACACCAAGATCGACCGACCCTTCGGCCAACCACGTTTCCACCTCGCGATCGTCGGTTTCGAGCGCCACCAGCGCGATCTCGGGGTAGCGTGACCGGAACCGCCGCAGGAGCGGCGGCAGAACCGTCGCGAAGACGCTGGGGAATGCGGCGAGGCGCAGCGATCCGGTCTCGTCGCCGCCCGACGCGCGCGCCTCCCGGCGGATCGCGTCCAGGTGGCTCGCGACGGCCTTGGCATGATGCAGCACACGCTCGCCCAAGGCCGTGAGCGCAACACCGTGCCGCTGGCGCACCAGCAGCTTGGCGCCGAGAGATTCCTCGAGGGCTGCGAGCGCCTGGCTCATGCCGGATTGCGTGATGCCGGTGGTCTCGACGGCAGCGGAGACGCTGCCGGCCTCGGCCACGGCGATCAGGATGCGAAGCTGCGACAGGTTCATAGTAGAC
>NZ_CP029552.1:625000-825000 GCF_003173775.1 Methylobacterium sp. 17Sr1-1
TGTCGGTGCCGATGGTGAAGTAGCCGGCGATCTCCTTCGCTTCCGCGGGGCTTCCCGCCATGCCGTGCAGACCTGCGCCGACGGCGACGCCGAGCGCCAGCCCGAGTCCGGTATAGAGCGTCAGCCGGCCCGAGCGTCCGGTCGATTCAACCTGTGCCATGTGTCGTGGTCCTCCCAAGGGTGAACGGATGTGCGGCAAGGGCCCCGGGCGCGAGATGAGCGCGCCCGAGGTTTCCCGCAGATGTCTGGCGTTTCCGTCCGTGAAATGGCAGCTCTCTCAGAGTGCCGTCAGGGCCTGCGGGCGCGTCAGCTGGTCGGGTTGGAGTACCCGGTCGAGCTGGTCTCTGGCCATCAGCCGCTTCTCGAGCACGAGATCGTAGACGCCCCGGCCCGTGGCGTGCGCCTCCATAGCGACGGCGGTGGCGTTGCGATAGCCGATATAGGGGTTGAGCGCCGTCACAATGCCGATCGAGTTCTCGACGCTGGCGCGCAGGCGCTCGCGGTTCGCCGTGATGCCGCGCACGCAATGGACGTCGAGGGTGCGGCAGGCCGCCTCCAGATGGGCGAGGCTGCGGAACAGGCTGTAGGCGATCACCGGCTCGAAGGCGTTGAGCTGGAGCTGGCCCGCTTCCGCCGCGAAGGTGATGGTGACGTCGTTGCCGATCACCTCGAACGCGACCTGGTTGACGACCTCCGGGATCACCGGGTTGACCTTGCCGGGCATGATCGAGGAGCCGGCCTGGCGCGCCGGCAGGTTGATCTCGTTGAAGCCCGCCCGCGGCCCGCTCGAGAGCAGGCGCAGGTCGTTGCAGGTCTTCGACAGCTTGACGGCGACGCGCTTGAGCACCCCCGAGACCTGCACGAAGGCGCCGCAATCCTGCGTCGCCTCGACGAGGTCCTCCGCGGTGATCAGCGGGATCTCCGTGATGGCCGAGAGCCGCTCGCGCACGAGGCCGGCATAGAGCGGGTGCGCGGTGATGCCGGTGCCGATCGCGGTGGCGCCGAGATTGATCTCGCGGATCAGGAGTTCCGCCTCGCCGAGGCGGGCCTCGTCCTCGGCCAGCATCCGCGCGTAGGTGCCGAATTCCTGGCCGAGCGTCATCGGCACCGCGTCCTGGAGCTGGGTGCGGCCCATCTTGAGGACGTCGCGGAATTCATACGACTTCGCCTCGAAGCTCGTCCGCAGGGCCGCCATCGCGTCGACGAGGCGGCGGATCGCCCCGATCCCGGCGATCTTGAGCGCCGTCGGGTACACGTCGTTGGTGCTCTGGCCCATGTTGACGTGCTCGTTCGGGTGCAGCCGCCCGTAATCGCCGCGGGTGGCGCCCAGCTTCTCGAGCGCCCGGTTGGCGATCACCTCGTTGGCGTTCATGTTGGTCGAGGTGCCGGCCCCGCCCTGGATCTGGTCGACCACGAACTGGTCGTGCAGGGCGCCGCCCCGGATCTCGAGGCAGGCCGCCACGATGGCGTCGCAGCGCTCGGAATCGAGCAGCCCCAGCTCGCGGTTGGCGAGGGCCGCCGCCTGCTTGATCGCCGCGAGCGCCCGGATCAGGTCGGGGCAGGTGGCGAGCGTCGTGCCGGTGATCGGAAAGTTCTCGACGGCGCGCAGGGTGTGGATGCCGTAATAGGCGCTCTCCGGCACCTCCCGGTCGCCCAGAAGGTCGTGCTCGATGCGGGTCGCTGTGGCGGTCAAGGCGGGCTCCTGGCGGATTTCGGGCGCGCGGCCGCGAGCCGGCGCGCCGGGTGGCGCGCAGGCGGCGAGGCCGCGTCGAAGGGGCGGTATGGGGCCGGGACCGGGTGGGTTCCGCCAAGGGAACCGCGGCGCCGTCACCGGATGGCGGCGGAATAATCCCGCATCGTCGGCGCCGCCAATGCTATGTTCGCGATGAACTATTCCGCATCCGAATAGTTTGGCGCGTCCTCCGCGGCGACGGCCCAGACCTCGTCGAGGAAGGATCGGTGGCGCTCGGCGCTGCGGTAGAGCCGGATGTCCATCGGCATCTCGCGGCCGAGCACCGTCAGGGCGCCGGCCCGGATCTCGGGCTCGACCAGGCTGCGCGGCAGCCAGGCGATGCCGTGGCCGCCGAGCGCCATCGAGCGCAGGGCCTCGGCCATCGAGTTCTCGTTGGTGTGGACCGGGTAGGTCGCCGGCGCGTCCTCGGCGGATTGCGCGATGCCGGCCAGCCGCCCGAGGAACGAGCCGCGGGAATATTGCAGCAGCGGCAGCCGGCCGCGCGCATCCGGCACCAGCCCGCCCGGGGAGGCCACCGCCGCCAGGCTGTCGCGGCCGACGACCCGGCAGGGATAGCGCGCGGGGTCGAGCGGGATCGGGATGCCCGGGTGGTGATAGGTCAGGAGCAGGTCGTAGCCGCCCTCGACGAGGGCCTGGACGCAGATGTTGAAGTTGTCCGGCAGCACCCGGCTCGCCACCGGCCCGAGGGCGTCACGGATGCGCCCGAGCCAGCGCGGCAGGAACGACAGGCAGAGCGAGTGGAGCGCCGTGATCGTCACCACCGGCAGCCCGGCGCCGTCGCTGCGGGCGCGGAAATCGGCCCGGCTCAGGGTGAGCAGCCGCACCACCTCCTCGGCGGTCTCGAGGAACTGGCGCCCGTCGGCGGTGAGCGTGATCGGGTAGGTGCTGCGGTCGAGGAGGGCGGTGCCGAGCCAGACTTCCAGCGAGCGGATGCGCCGGCTGAAGGCCGACTGTGTGACGGCGCGGGCCTCCGCCGAGCGCGAGAAGCTGCGGGTCTCGGCGAGGCTCAAGAAATCCTCGATCCACTTGAGTTCCATCGCGGTCGTCCGGGTGGGCGGGGGCGCATGCGCTTCCCGCCTCCGCCGTCTCACGCTACGGGGCGATAGTCTATTGGTCGGGCACGCAGGTCGACAACTCTCTGCGTCATCCCCCGGGCTCGCCGAAAGGCGAGAACCCGGCATCCATAACCGCTGACGATGCAAGACCGAGCGGGAAGGTTTCCGCCTCTTCCCGAAACCTCAGCGGTTATGGATCGCGGGTACCGCTGTCGCGGCCCCGGATGCCATCGAGGGTGGAAAGCCCGTCGAGCGACACCGGCGGTCTCCCGGAAACAGACCTCGTTCAGAACGTGATCGCGTCCACCACCTTGCGGAAGCGCGGCAGCATCGTCTCGCGGTCCTGAGCGCGCACCACGCCGACGGCGCGGAAATAGCCGTCGGGCTGGAAGCGGATGGTCTGCGACACCACCACCGGCGTGCCCGACGGCACGTCGGTGGCGCGCGCCACGATCTCGTGCCAGTCGGCGCCGTTCTGGCGGAAGCCCTGCGAGCGCTCGATCGCGAAGTCCTTCATGGTCTGGTTCGAGTACAGCGCGGCCTTGGCGAAGGCGTCGCGCTGCTCGGCCGACGGCGCCGGCTGCACCGCCTCGGCCAGCACCAGGATCGGCTGCTCCAGGTTCATCATCTGGTCCTTCGGCCCGTCGGTGTAGAGCACCGAGTTGCCGCCGAGCACCCGCACCGGGCGGAAGCCCGCGGTCTCGGTGACCCGGAAGGGCAGCGCCGCGACCTGCTGGTCGAGGGTGAGGGCCGGGCGCACCCGCACGCTGGTCAGCATCGCGCGCATCGCCTCGTCGGACTCCGCCGCCGGCAGGGTCTGGCCGATGATGATGCCGGTCACGGTCGGGTCCGAGACGAGGAAGACCCACTTGTGCAGGGCCGGCGCGCCGGCGGGCTGCTCGATCGGCTGCTCGCCGGTGAACAGCAGGCCCTCGCGCCCGTCGGCGAGCTTCAGGGGCTCGCGGGTCTTCACCACGAGGCCCTGGCTCTTCAGGTTCTCGTCGGTGAAGTTGGCGGTGAGGTCCTTGTAGGCCTGGGGCGGCAGCTCGACCACCGAGACCGTGGCGCCGCCGGCCTGCCGCTCGAAGCCGGTGAAGCGGCGCGACACCACCATGTCCTCGGCCGGCTCGAAGCCGAAGCGCGAGCCCGGCGGGTAGACCGGATCGGCGGCCAGCGCCCCTGTCGGCAGGGCGGCCAGGACGGAGAGGAGCGCGAGCACGCGCAGCGATAAGGAACTCGTGCGCCGCGACGTTGAACGGACGCGCAGCGACATGACACGCGGCGACAGGGGACTCGTCGGCATCGGACTCGTCTCTGGGTTGGCGAGAGGCCGCCCGGGATCGGGCATCGTCTCGGACTTCGCCGGATGCGTCGGCCGTGCGCGCCGCTCTGTCAAGCGGGGCGGATCGCCGAGACGCGCCGCAAGGTCAGGTTGAGGCGCCCGCCCGCCGCCACCGCCCCGGGCAGGACCGGCGCGGATTCGGCGGTCAGGAGATCGGCGGGCATGATGCGGTCGACGCCGTGGAAGATCAGGCGCGAGGGCCCGCCGATCACCAGGGCGTCACCGGAGGACAGCCGCACCGAGCGGGTCGGATCGGAGCGCTGGAGGCCGCCGTAGCGGAAGAGCGCGGTCGCCCCGAGCGACAGGGAGAGGACGGGGGCCGAGAGCTCCGCCTCGTCCCGGTCCTGGTGCAGGCCCATCCGGGTGCCGGGGGCGTAGAGGTTGACGAGGCAGGCCTCCGGCTCCGCCGGGCCGCCGGCGAGCTCGGCCCAGGCCTTGAGCACGGCTGCCGGCATTGCCGGCCAGGGCCGGCCGGTGTCCGGGTGCGTCGCCTGGTAGCGGTAGCCCGCCCGGTCGGAGACCCAGCCGAGGGGGCCGCAATTCGTCATCCGCACCGAGAACGGCTTGCCGGTGCGCGGCATCGCCGGCGTGAAGGGCGGGGCCTCCTCCAGTACGGCCGCGAGGTCGTCCGCGAGGGCGCCTTGCGCCGCGGCGTCGAGGTAGCCCGGGTAATGGAGCAGGCCGGGGGCGAGTTCGATCTTGGCACGGTCGATCCTGGCACGGTCGTTCTCGGGACTCTCGATCACGGCGCGCTCCTCCGGCGGATGGCGCCGTGTCCTAGCCGATTCCCGCGTGAACCGGCAGGCCCGGGCATGCTAGGCCCGGGACATGACGATTCGCTCGGCCACCCTGATCGGCTCCGGCGCCATCCTGCTCTGGTCGCTGCTCGCCCTGTTCACCGCCGCTTCCGGCGCGGTGCCGCCGTTCCAGCTCGCCGCCATGACCTTTCTGGTCGGCGGGCTCCTCGGCTGCGCCAGCTGGATCGTGCGGCCCTCGGGGTTGTCGGCCCTGCGCCAGCCCCTCTCGGTGTGGGCGCTCGGGATCGTCGGGCTGTTCGGCTACCACGCGCTCTACTTCGCGGCCCTGCGCCTCGCGCCGCCGGCGGAGGCCGGGCTCATCAGCTATCTCTGGCCGCTCCTGATCGTACTGTTCTCCGCACTCCTGCCGGGGGAGGGGGCTTGCGCGCGGCGCACCTCGCCGGGGCGCTGCTGGGTCTCGCCGGCGTCGTCACGCTCTTCCTCGGCCGCGGCTCGCTCAGCTTCGAGGCCGCCGCGCTTCCGGGCTACGCCGCGGCTCTGGCCTGCGCCTTCCTGTGGTCGGGCTACTCGGTGCTGTCGCGCCGGGTCGGCGCGGTGCCGACCGACGCGGTGGCGGGCTTCTGCCTCGCGACGGCGGGCTTGAGCCTCGTCTGCCACCTCGCCTTCGAGCGCACGGTGTGGCCGCAAGGAGCGGCGCAATGGGCGGCGGTCGCGGCGCTCGGCCTCGGGCCGGTCGGGGCGGCGTTCTACCTCTGGGACATCGGCGTCAAGCGCGGCGACATCCGCCTCCTCGGCGTCGGCTCCTACGCCGCGCCGGTGCTCTCCACCCTGATCCTCGTCGCCGCGGGCTACGCCCCGGCGACGTGGTCGCTGGCACTGGCCTGCGGGCTCATCGTGGCCGGGGCGCTGGTGGCGACGCGGGCGGGGGCCGGGCGGGAGGCGGTTCCAGGCGGCAAGGTTCATGATCCGGTCCGACACTGAGCAGACCAAGCCGCCCTGCGCGAGCCCATCTTCTCGTCACTCCACTAGAGCATTTTCCGACGAAGTGGATACCGGTTCGTCGCAGAAAATGCGGCAAAACCAAAGACCTGGAGAAGCTTCGCGATTGCGGAGCGATCGTGAAGCGCTCTAGTGACCCGAAGGGCCGGATGAGTCCACCTGCCGCTCCTGCCTCAGCTGTGATGGCTGGAGGAGATGCCGATGGAGATCAAGCCTTTGGCCGACGGCGCCGGACAGCAAAGAGCCCGCCGCAAGGTGATCCCGGGCGAGCTGAAGGAAGTCCCCGAGAGGTCCATGCTGCCAGCCGGAACGACGAGCAACACGCATATTTGACAACGTCTGACCTCCCGCAGGTGCCGAGACCCTGGCACGAGGGTCCGCTCCCCACCGAGGCCGTGTGAAAACTCAGAGCCCATAGAAGGATCTTCCCTCGCGCCGTCTTGGCCGCCCCGTTCAGGGGATCCTGACGCCATCCCGGCCGCCATCCAGGATGCTCGAATGGCGACAGCGCGGAAGAATGTTCTACAATCTCGGAGCGCGCCCGAGTTTTCACACAGCCTTCACCCATAGCGGACGTTCGCAGGACAAGGCTCACCAAGAAATAATCGTCACCCCCGCGGCATCGGCCGCCAATCCGGCGGCGCCATCTCGAACCCCTCGAACCGGAAGCCCGGCGCCACGGTGCAGCTCACCAGCGTCCAGGCCCCGAGGCTGGTCGCCGTCTGCCAGTGATGGGCCGGCACCACGATCTGCGGCCGGTGCCCCGGGCGAGGTCGGGACCGAGGTGGCGCGCCTCGGCGTCGTGGCCGTTGGGGCTGGTGGTGATCACCATCGGCGCCCCGGCATGCCACAGCCAGACCTCGGTCGCGTCGACCCGGTGCCACTCCGACGTCTCGCCGATGTCGAGCAGGTAGTAGATCGCCGTCGAAGCCGGGCGCCCGTCGATCTCGTTCGGATCCCGGAAGGTCTCGCGATAGTGCCCGCCCTCCGGATGGGGCTTGAGGTCGAGCAGGCGCACGACCTCCGATGCGGTGAGGTGTTGCATGGGCGTCAGAACCGGTTCTTCCACTCGCGGAGCGCCGTGAACACCGCCGCCGGATCGGCGCCGGGCTCCATGCCGACGGCGCGGGCGAGCGCCGGCTCGGTGGCCCGCAGGAACGGGTTGGTGGCCTTCTCCTCGCCCAAGGTCGTCGGCACCAGGAAGCGGCCTTCCGCCTTGGCCGTCTCGGCGAGCGCCGCGCGATCCTTCAGGTTCCGGTTCTCCGGCTCGGCGGCCAGCGCGAAGCGGGCATTCGACAGGACGTAATCGTGGCCGGAATAGATCACGGTCTCGTCGGGCAGGGGCAGGAAGCGCGACAGCGAGCGCCACAGCACCTGGGGCGGGCCCTCGAGCACCCGGCCGCAGCCGAGGGTGAACAGGGTGTCGCCGGCGAACGCGATCCCCGCTTCCTCGAACCAGTAGGTGACGTGGTCGTTGCAATGACCGGGCGTCTCCCAGACGGCCGCCGCGAGCGAGCCCACCGTCACCACGTCGCCCTCGCGCACCGTGGCGTCGACCTGCGGCACGGCCGCACCGGCCTTCTCGGGCGCCGTCACCCGGGCCCCGGTGCGCGCCTTCACCTCCGGGATGCCCTCGACGTGGTCGCCGTGGCGGTGGGTGACCAGGATGTCGGTGAGGCGCCAGCCGGTCTCGTCGAGGGCGCGCAGGACGGCGGCTGCCTCCGGGACGTCGATGGCCGCGCAGGCGCCGGTCGCGGGATCGCGCATCAGCACGCCGATATTGTCGCTCCGGCACGGGAAGGTGCGGATCTCGGGGCGGATCTCGGGCATCGCGGCGCTTCCTCGAAACACTCTCTCGCCGCCGGAAGATAGGGCGCCCCTGGGGCCTGCGCGAGTTGCGCGGCCGGCGAATAGCGGGGAGCGCGCGGGGCCTGGCCGGGTTGACGCCTTGCCGCGCTTCGCGCCACTCCCCATTGATGGCGACGGCGTCCTTGCGCCGCCCCGCACGCCCCGGGAACCGATGAGCCTCGACGTCACCGACCTGCGCGCCTTCTACGCCAGCCCCCTCGGGGCGGTGGCGCAGCGGCTCGTCGGCCGCACGGTCCACCGCATGCTCGGCTCGGTGTCGGGCCTGCGGGTGATGGGGCTCGGCTACGCGGTGCCGTATCTCGGGCCCGTGCGGCACGCCGCCGAGCGGACACTGGCCTTCATGCCGGCGACGCAGGGCGTGACGCACTGGCCCGGCTCCGGCCGCTCGGCCTCCTGCCTCGTCGATCCGACGATGATGCCGCTGCCGGACGCCGCCCTCGACCGGGTGCTCCTGATCCACGCCATCGAGGCGGTGGAGAGCCCGGCCGAGCTGATGCAGGAGGTCTGGCGCGTGCTGACGCCCGGCGGACGGCTGATCGTCGCGGTGCCGAACCGCCGCGGCCTGTGGGCGCGGCGGGACGCCACGCCCTTCGGCCACGGCCAGCCCTACAGCCGCTCCCAGCTCGGCCGGCTGATGCGCGACGCGCTGTTCTCGCCCGAGGACTGGGCCGAGACCCTCTACGTGCCCCCCGTCGAGGGCTGGCTCACCTTACGCACCGCCAGCGCCTGGGAGCGGGTCGGCACCGGCCTGTCGCTGCCCTTCGCCGGCCTGCACGTGGTCGAGGCGGGAAAGCAGCTCCACCGCCCGGTGGCGGTCCAGACCCGCCGGACGGCACGCCTCAGGTCCCGGGTGCTGGCGCCGGTGCCCGTACCGGTGCCCGCCCCCGTGCCGGGCGGCGCGTGATGCCCTTCCCGGGCGCGGACGCCGCGCTGCAGAGCTTCCTTCTCGCCTTCTCGGCCCTGTTCTCGATCGTCAACCCGCCGGGCGCGGCGCTGATCTTCGCGCAGGTCACCGCCGGGCGGCAGCACGCCGAGCGCACCTGGCTCGCCCGCCGCATCGGCGTCTACGCCGCCGCCGTGATGCTGGTCTCGCTCTGGGCCGGGGCGTCGGTGCTCAGCTTCTTCGGCATCTCGCTCGCGGCGCTCCGCATCGCCGGCGGCCTCGTGGTGGCCGCGCAGGCCTGGAGCCTGCTCGCCGCGCCCGAGCAGCGCGAGGCCCGCAAGACCGCCCAGGCCGAGCCGGCCCAGGCGAGCGAGGACGATTCCGAGCCCGCGGCGCTCGCCGAGGTGGCGTTCTTTCCCCTGACGCTGCCCTTCACCACCGGGCCCGGCACGATCGCGGTGGCGATCGCGCTCGGCGCCGGCCGGCCGGAGGGCGGGACCGACCGGATCGCGTACCTCGCCGGCGCCTCGGCGGCGGCCCTCGTCATCGCCCTGATGGTGCTGCTCGCTTACGCCTCCGCCGACCGGCTGGTGGAGCGGCTCGGCCACGCCCGGGCCCGGGTGCTCGGCCGGCTCGCCGCCTTCCTGCTCCTCTGCGTCGGCACCCAGATCACGCTCACCGGCGTCACCGATGTGCTCGGGCCGCTCATCGCGAACGCCAGGCCAGGGTTCGGCCGGTGAGCGCCATCTGGGCCTCGACCGCCCGCAGGATCCGGGCCTTGGCGAAGTAGTGCATCATGTGGCCCTGGCCCGGCAGCAGGGTGAGGGTACTGCCCGCGAGCTCCGCGTGCAGGCGGCAGGATTGCTCGGCCGGGTCCACGATGGCGTCGGCATCGCCCGACAGGATCGCCACCGGCAGCCTTAAAGCGGTGTAGCGCGGCTGCATGAGGGCGACGGCGGTGTTCATGCTGGCGGTATCCTCGGCGCTCGCGCGGCACTGCGTGGCCGAGAGCGAGAGCGCGACGGGGAAGCGCGCGGTGAACCGCGCCGGCACGGCTTGCGGCTTGAACACGTGGCGAAACACCTTCGGCGCCAGCATCTGCCCGACCGCCTCCGGCATCAGGGCGCG
The DNA here is from genome assembly GCF_003173775.1 of Methylobacterium sp. 17Sr1-1. Taxonomy (NCBI): domain Bacteria; kingdom Pseudomonadati; phylum Pseudomonadota; class Alphaproteobacteria; order Hyphomicrobiales; family Methylobacteriaceae; genus Methylobacterium; species Methylobacterium sp. 17Sr1-1. The sequence continues at coordinate 634,788 of NZ_CP029552.1, forward strand.
GGCCGCGTCGCCGACGCCGGGCACGGCGAGCGGCGCGATCAGCGCCACGTCGGCCCGGCGGCCCGGATAGTAGTAGCCGGAGAGCAGCACCAGCCCGCGCAGGTCGATTCCCTCGTGGACCGCCAGCGCCAGCGACACGATGGTGCCCCAGGAATGGCCGACGACCACCGGGCGCTCGACGTTCAGCGCGGCGAGCACGTGCCCGATCAGCCGCGCCTGCGCGGCGGCGGTCCAGACCCAGTGCCGCGGCCGCTCGGTGTACCCGAAGCCGGGCCGGTCGATCGCGATCACCCGGTAGGTCTTGGCGAGCTGGTCGACGAGGCCGCAGATGACGAAGTCCTCCGCCATCGTGCCGTTGCCGTGGATCAGCACCACCGGGCGGCCCTTGCCGCGGACGATGACGTGCACCCGCACCCCGTCGACCTCGACGAATCGGCCGGGCGGCGCGTGCGCGGGCTCCTCCTTCTTCAGCGCCTCGGCGCCGCGCTGCATCAGGGACCCGGTCCGGCGCGCCGCGGCGGCGTTCGCCTTGGCGGTGGCGCGCAGGATCCGGACGGCGCCGCTGGCGGCGCGGCGCGTGGCGCGTCCTGGAACGAACCGAAAGGCCATGGGATCTCCGGCGCGATGCTGCACTGCGGCATAAGATGGGGCCTTCCCGCGCCCGCGCATATCCCCCACCCAGCCCCCTCTCCCCCGCCTGTCCGTCCCCGGCCTGGCCCCCTCAGCCTTGGCAGCATCGCCGGGCCCCTGTACGAGGCCCGGACGGGGCGGTCGGGACCGCCGTTCCCCGCGCGCCCGGATCGGGAGCGCGGGGCTGGAAGCCCGGCCGGGCGGCGCCGATGCGCCGGGATGCCTTCGCCGCCGGGCGAAGGCAGCTGTGAGAGGAGCGTGACCCATGCGTCTCGTCGTCGTCGGCGCCTCCGGGCGCATGGGGCGGATGCTGATCCAGGCGGTGGCCGGCACCGAGGGCTGCACGCTCTCCGGCGCGATCGAGCGCGAGGGCTCGCCCGCGCTCGGCCAGGATGCCGGCGTGCTCGCCGGGCTCCAGCCCCTCGGCGTCCCGGTCACCGACGATCCGCTGCCGGTCTTCGCCGAGGCCGACGGCGTCCTCGACTTCACGGCGCCGGCCGCCACGGTGTTCTACGCCGAGCTCGCCGCCCAGGCCCGCATCGTCCACGTCGTCGGCACCACCGGCCTGTCGCCGGACGATGTCGAGAAGCTGAGGGCGGCCGCCTTCCACGCCCGCATCGTGCAGTCGGGCAACATGTCGCTCGGCGTCAACCTGCTGGCGGGGCTGGTGCGCAAGGTCGCCGCCACGCTCGGCGACGAGTTCGACATCGAGATCCTGGAGATGCACCACCGCCACAAGGTGGACGCGCCCTCCGGTACCGCGCTCCTGCTCGGCGAGGCCGCGGCCCAAGGCCGCAACGTCGCGCTCAGCCAGCGCAAGGTCGCGGTGCGCGACGGCCATGCCGGCCCGCGCGAGCCCGGCACGATCGGCTTCGCCACGCTCCGTGGCGGCAGCGTGGTCGGCGAGCACAGCGTGATCTTCGCCGGTGCCGGCGAGCGCATCGAACTCACCCATCTCGCCAGCGACCGCGGCCTCTTCGCCGCCGGCGCCGTCAAGGCCGCCCTCTGGGCGCAATCCCGCGAGCCCGGCTTCTACGGCATGGACGACGTGCTGGGCCTCTGATCCTCTTCTCCAACCCCCTTTCCCCTGACAACGGAGCGACACGCATCATGGAGCGGCTTCTCGTCCTCGCGCGCCACGGCCAGAGCGAGTGGAACCTGAAGAACCTGTTCACCGGCTGGAAGGACCCCGGGCTCACCGAGCTCGGCGTCGAGGAGGCGCGGGCCGCCGGGCGGCGGCTCAAGGCGAAGGGCGTGCAGTTCGACGTCGCCTTCACCTCGGACCTCGGACGGGCCCAGCGCACCTGCGCGCTGATCCTGGAGGAGCTCGGCCAGACCGGCCTTCAGACCTTCGCCGACGCCGCCCTCAACGAGCGCGATTACGGCGACCTCTCGGGCCTCAACAAGGACGATGCCCGCGCCAAGTGGGGCGAGGAGCAGGTCCATGTGTGGCGCCGCTCCTACGACGTGCCCCCGCCCGGCGGCGAGAGCCTGAAGGACACCGTCGCCCGCGTGCTGCCCTACACGATGCGGGAGATCCTGCCCCGCGTGATGCGCGGCGAGCGGGTGCTGGTCGCCGCCCACGGCAACTCGCTGCGCGCCCTCGTGATGGTGCTCGACGGTCTCACCACCGAGACGATTCCCGGCCTCGAGCTCGCCACCGGCGTGCCGCTGGTCTACCGGCTGAAGGACGACACCACGGTCGCCACGAAGGAAGTTCTCGACCGCGACTGAGCCCGACACCCGCGGCCGCCCCTCCCGGGGGCGGCCGCCTGCCGAAGCGCGCGGGACTATTGCCGCGCCGCCCATCCGTCCCACCTCTCGTACCATGGCGCGCCCTTCGCGCACGCCCCCGGCATGGGAGAGACAGATGGTCGACACCGATCGCATCACCGGCGCGGCCCGCGAACTCGGCGGCAAGGCGCAATCGACCCTCGGCGACCTCGCCGGCGACCGCCGGGCGCAGGTCGAGGGCCGGTTCCGCGAGGCGCAAGGCCATGCCGAGCAATTCGCCGGCGAGGCGCGCGACACCCTGCGCGACGCCGCCGACACCGCCATCGACTACGCCGGGGACGCCTACGAGCAGGGCCGCCGCGCGGCGCGCCACGGCGCCAGCACCGTTACGCAGTATGTCGAGGAGACCCCGCTCCTCGCGCTCCTGGTCGCCGGGGCCGTGGGCTACGGGCTGGCGCTTCTGGTGCACGGGCGGCGCTGAAGGTCTGTCTCGACCGATCGATGCTCTTTGATCCCACCCACGACCTCATCCTGAGGTGCTGCTGCTTGCAGCAGCCTCGAAGGAGGGCTCCAGAAACCTCTGCGACCGCTGGGGCCCCCTTCGAGGTCAGTCGATTTGCGATCGGCTGACACCTCAGGATGAGGTTGTGGGTGGGATGGGGGCATTCGCGATGCTGCTCTCGCCCATCAAAGGCAGTCTCTGAGACATCGGACCATCACTGCGGCAGCGGCGGCGTCGCGCTTACTTCGTCACCGCCTTGCCGTCGGTCGCGCCCGCATGGCCCTGCGGGGCGGGCTTGGCCGCGGTGTGGGCCGCAGCCTTCTGCGGCAGGCCGACGGCGTCGATCACGTCGAAGCGCATCCCGTCCTCGGCGGTCTTCAGCGCCGCATTCGCCTCGTAGTACTTGCCCTGGCCGATCAGCGCGGCGGCCTGGTTCACGTCGGCGGTGGTCATGTCGAGGGGCAGCACCGCCATCACGAAGTTCACGTCGACATGGGCGAGCTTCAGCGTCTCGATCGCGCCCTTCTGGTCGCCCTTCGCGAGGCTCTTGTTCGCCTCGTTGACCGCCGAGGCCTTCTCGGGTGTCGCGACGAAATCCTCGCCGAGCGTCATCTGGGCGTCGACCGGCACCCAGGCGACCTTGCCCGCCGCCGTCATGTCCTTGGATGCGGTGTTCGTGGGCGCCGGCTGCTCCGCATTCTTGTCCGCCGCATTCGTGTCCTTGGGAGCCGCCATGTCGGCCGGCGTCTTGAGGTCGGCTTCCGCCTTGGTGAACACCGCGTCGTCGGTCTTCGCCTTGGCGAGCGCCGCCTGCGCCTTGCCGATCAGGCTCTTCGCCTGGGCCGGATCGGCGTCGAAGATCGCGATGCGGGCCATGTGCATGTCGCGGAACGCCTGGGCGCCGTCCTTCGAGAGCTTGCCGACATCCTGGTCGATCGCCTTCTGCGCCGGCGTCTCCTGCATCGCGGCCGGCTTGGCCGCTTGCTCTGCGGCATAGGCCGCGCTGCCGAGGAGCGTGGCGGCGACGAGGGCGGCGGCGACGGATTTCCGATAGGCCATGACGATGCCTCCTGCACTAAATCGACTTCGGCGGAATATTCTGCCCCGGTCGATGTTGTCTCTGCATTTCGATAATACATCGCAGGGGCTGGCGTTGCCTGTCTATTCCATTAAAAGCCGGTAATGTCTTCAATCGAACGACACGGTTTCGTTCGGGCATGCCTCGACGGCGCGCCCGAACGAGACAGCCCCCGACCGCCGGGCGGTCGGGGGCTGCGTCCCGCGTCACCTTTGAGCCTTCGCCCCCGGGCCGGGGGCTCGGCGCGTTACTGCGCCGTCCACCCCCCATCGACCGGCAGGTTGACGCCGGTGATCTGGGCCGCCGCTTCCGAGCACAGGAACACCGCGATCGCCGCGACCTGATCGACGGTGACGAATTCCTTGGTCGGCTGGGCCTTCAGCAGCACCTCCTCGATCACCTGCTCCTTGGTCAGGCCGCGGGCCTTCATGGTGTCGGGGATCTGCGCCTCGACGAGGGGGGTCCAGACGTAGCCCGGCGAGATGCAGTTGACCGTCACCTTGTGGGTGGCGAGCTCCAGGGCCGCGGTCTTGGTCAGGCCGGCGATGCCGTGCTTGGCCGCCACGTAGGCCGACTTGTAGGGCGAGGCGACGAGGGAATGCGCCGAGGCGGTGTTGATGATCCGGCCCCAGCCCTTCTTCTTCATGCCGGGGATCGCCGCCCGCATGGCGTGGAAGGCCGAGGACAGGTTGATCGCGATGATCTGGTCCCACTTCTCGACCGGGAATTCCTCGATCGCCGAGACGTACTGGATACCCGCATTGTTGACCAGGATGTCGACCGCGCCGAACTCCCTTTCGGCATCGGCCACCATCTTGGCGATCTCGTCGGGCTTGGTCATGTCGGCGCCGGAATAGATCGCGCGGACGTGAAACTCGGATTCGATGCCGGCCCGCTCCTTCTCGATCGCGTCGGGTTGGCCGAAGCCGTTGATGACCACGTTGGCGCCGGCTTGAGCCAGGGCCCGGGCGATGGCGAGGCCGATGCCGCTCGTCGAGCCGGTGACGAGGGCTGTCTTGGCAGAGAAATCTTTGGATTGCAGCGTCATGGTGCGGTCTCCCGGGTGAGATTCACGTCGAGCTGGTCAGGCCAGGTAGTCGTGCAGCACCTGGCCGTACGGCAGGGTGAAGTCGACGATCTGGTGGCGGGCGCGCACGATCCGGCGCACCGGCAGGTCGGCGACGCGGCAATTGACGTGCGGGATCAGGTGCAGCCGGGCGTCGCCCTCCCAGGCGCCGTGGACCGTGATGTCCTGGAGGCGGTAGCCGACGAGCTGCGCCACCTTCACGCCGCCATCGACGTCGGGGATCAGCTTCAGGTTGACGTTGAGCTGACCGATGCCTTCTTTCACCTTGTCGAGCTGGTCCTCGAGGCTGCGATGCTTGTAGGTCATCGTGCCCATCGCCACCCGCTCCTCGTCGTAGTGCAGGGTGCCGGTCAGCGTGTCCTTCATCACCTTGAGCCGGGGCACGCCGTACTTCTTCGGAAAGCCCCAGATCTCGCGGCCGGCGGTGATCGGCGGCTCGTCGTCGAGATACATCTGGACCGAGTAGTTGCAGGGCTCGCCCTTGTAGCTGGCGACGATGGCCGATCCGCTCTCCTCGTAATCGCCGAAGCCGGAGGAATCCGGCATCTTCATCCACTCGTAGAAGGCGAGATTGCCGGGCGCGGGCTCCAGCGGCTCGGGCAGGGCGGCGCGCAAGGCGTCGGGGTCGGTCTCGTAGGTGATGATCAGGTATTCGCGCCGCAGGAACCGGTAGGGCCCGTGCGGGTAGCTCGGGCTGAAGGCCGGCATCGAGGGCGCCTTCAGGATCTCGTCGCGGGTCATGCGGCGTTCCTTCCTCTTCCGAAAGACGATCAGTCCCGCGCGTCGCGGGTGAGGTCGAACACGGTCACGCCCAGCTCGGGCCGGCAGCGCTCGATCCAGTGGCGGTGGCGGAAGGAGCGGCGCACGTCGTTGCGCCCGGCCTTCCAGTGCTCCAGCATCGTGGTGCGCGAGAACTCGTAGTCCTTGGCGTCGCTCTCGTAGTTCTTGGCGCGGTAGATCAGCTGGAGGATCGTCACCGCGTTCTGGTGGCTCACCTCCGACAGGAAGGCGACGTCCGGATCCTGGCGTAAGCCGGGCGGCAGCTTGTCGAACAGGCGCCGGAACGCGGTCTTGGCCTTGTGGATCTCGATCTGGTCGTTGGTGTTGAGCCGGGTGCGGCTGGAGAACCGGATGTCCTTCTCGCGCTCGGCCGCCTCCGACAGGGTGCGGGGCACGGGGCCGCGGGCGCTGAACAGGTCGACCTGGAACACCGCGAGGTCGCGCAGACGCTCCTCGTCGAGCACGTATTGCAGCGGCGTGTTCGAGACGATGCCGCCGTCCCAGTACTGTTCGCCGTCGATCTCGACCGGCGGGAAGCCCGGCGGCAGCGCCCCGGAGGCCATGATGTGCTCCGGGCCGATCCGGTCGCGGCGGTTGTCGAAATAGACGAAGTTGCCGGTGCGGATATTGACCGCGCCGACGCTGAGCCGCGTTTCGCGGCGGTTGATCCTGTCGAAGTCGATCAGCTCCAGGAGGGTCTGCCGCAGGGGCGCGGTGTCGTAGTAGCTGAGCGCCTGCGGCGCGCCGGCCGGGTAGAGGTTGGCCGGCGGCCAGCGCGGCGCGAAGAAGCCCGGCACCCCGACCGTGGCCCCGAAGGCGGCGCTCCAGGCGTTGAACGCCTCCCGCGCCTGCTCGCCGGGCCACCACGGCGAGACGGTGATGGCGGAGGAGACTCTTTCCCAGAACGCGCGCAGCCGCTCGATTCGGCGCTCGGGCGGGTTGCCGGCGATGAGCGCGGCGTTGATCGCTCCGATCGAGATGCCGGCGACCCAGTCGGGCGAGAGCGCGGCCTCCTGCATCGCCTCGGCGACGCCGGCCTGGTAGGAGCCGAGCGCGCCGCCGCCCTGCAGCACCAGCACCCGGCACTCGTCGCCGATCGTCTGTCCCGCCTGATCCCGCTCGTCCATGTGGCCTCCGCTGGCCGCCGCGCGAATCTCGGCGGTTAGATGATGCTGCACTGCCGCGAGACAAGCCTTGGCGCCGGTCCCGCGCCGCGGGTCGCCCCGCCTTCGGGTTGACACGGGCCGGCCCCTCCGCCAAGCCTCCGCGCCGCCCGGCCCCGTGTGGGCCGCCCGCGCCGCAGGTTTCCCGAAGGCCCCGGTTCCCGACCGCGGCCCCTTCGACGCCCCCGCGACGCCGGCCCGACACAGCACAGGTTCCGATGCGCTCCTACCTCGACTTCGAAAAGCCCGTCGCCGAGCTCGAGGCGAAGCTCGAGGAGCTGAAGGCTCTCGGCGACCGCGACGGCGCGGTGGCGATCAGCGAGGACGTGGCGCGGCTGGAGGCGAAGGCCGCGGCGGCGTTGGCCGAGCTCTATGCCGGCCTCACCCCCTGGCAGAAGACGCAGGTCGCCCGCCATCCGCAGCGGCCGCATTTCGTCGATTACTGCGCCGGGCTGATCGAGGAGTTCCAGCCGCTGGCCGGCGACCGCGCCTTCGGCGAGGACGAGGCGGTGGTCGGCGGCTTCGGGCGCTTCCGCGGCCGGCCGGTCTGCGTCATCGGCCAGGAGAAGGGCGCCAACACCGAGGCCCGCATCCGGCACAATTTCGGCATGGCCAAGCCCGAGGGCTACCGCAAGGCGGTGCGCCTGATGGGGCTCGCCGGCCGCTTCGGCCTGCCCGTCCTCACCTTCGTCGACACGGCGGGGGCCTATCCGGGCATCGAGGCGGAGGAGCGCGGCCAGGCCGAGGCCATCGCCCGCTCGACCGAGGCCTGCCTCGGCCTGCCGACCCCGAACGTCACGGTGGTGATCGGGGAGGGGGGATCCGGCGGCGCCATCGCGCTCGCCACCGCCAACACGGTGCTGATGCTGGAGCATTCGATCTACAGCGTGATCTCGCCGGAGGGCGCCGCCTCGATCCTGTGGCGCGACGCCGGCCGGGCCCAGGACGCCGCCACCGCGATGAAGATCACCGCCCAGGACCTCCTGCGGCTGGGCGTCATCGACGGCATCGTGCCCGAGCCCACCGGCGGCGCCCACCGCGACGGGCAGGCCGCCATCCGGGCGACCGGCGAGGCGATCGCGAGCGCGCTCGAGCCGCTGGCGGGCCTCGACGCCGACACCCTGCGCGACCGGCGGGCGCAGAAGTTCCTGGAGATCGGGCGGAGCCTGTGAGGGCGGCCTGACCCCTCCTGTCCCTCGACTGATCTGACATCCTCCGCGTCATCCCGGGGCCGTGCCGCGGAGCCCGGAATGACCCGGAGGGTGCAGTGCCGGTGAGCGAACCGAGGCAGACGTAGAAACCTCCGGCCTGCCGGTCCCATCACCACGATCCACAGCCCCGCACAACCCCCATACGCCAGACACAACCCGGCCTTCGTTTTGCCGAAGACGGGGCGGATGTGTTCGCGGGTGAACCCCGTGATGGGGTGCGCCGGCTTCTTGGCCGGCGCGCCTGTTGAGCGAATCCCCGCAATCTTAACCGTTCTTGCGGTAAGAGGCGGGTAAGTTTAACGAAGCTATGGGGTTGGGGAGACCGGTCCGCGGCGTCAGTGTGCCGGCGGTCCGATGGCGAGAAGGCGGGGATCCCATGGTGCGTCTGGCGGCGATGCGTCCGGTGCTGGCGGCGAGCGGGCTCGCCGTCGCCTTGTCCCTCGGGGCGTGCCAGGATGCCGGCTTCTCGGCCGCCGGCTCGGCCCGGGCCCGCGAGCCGATCCCGCAGAAGACGGTCGCCCTGATGGCGACGAAGAACATGTCGCCCCGCGACCCCATCCTGATCCGCGCCTTCAAGAAGGAATCGGAGATGGAGGTGTGGAAGCGCGGGACCGACGGCCAGTACGCGCTGCTCAAGACCTTCCCGATCTGCCGCTGGTCGGGCCAGCTCGGGCCGAAGGTGCGCGAGGGCGACCGGCAGGCGCCGGAGGGGTTCTATCCCATCAGCATGGGCCAGATGAACCCGAACTCGTCCTACTACCTTTCCTTCGACACCGGCTATCCCAACGCCTTCGACCGCGCCAACGGCCGCACCGGCAGCTACCTGATGGTGCACGGCACCTGCTCCTCGGCCGGCTGCTTCGCGATGACCGACGAGGCGATCGCCGAGATCTACGCCATCGCCCGCGAGGCCTTCGCCGGCGGGCAGCGGGCGTTCCAGTTCCAGTCCTATCCGTTCCGCATGACGGCGCAGAACCTCGCCAAGTTCCGCAACGACCCGAACATCGGCTTCTGGAGGAACCTCAAGGAGGGCTCGGACTACTTCGAGGCCTTGCACGAGGAGCCGCGGGTCGGCGTCTGCGGCAACCGCTACGTCTTCGGCGGCCAGGACGCCGCGGCGGGCGCCTGCAACCCGAAGGTCGATCCCGTCGTCGTCGCCAAGCGCGAGAAGGACGAGGTCGAGGTGGCCGAGCTGATCGCCAAAGGCACCGCGGCGACCCGCCTCGTCTACCAGGATGGCGGCCAGCACCCGTATTTCCGCGAGAGCGCGCCGAGCACCCAGCTCTTCGCCGAGCAGGCGCAGCCGCGGCCGAACATGGGCATCGTCAGCCGGCCCGAGGCCCTGGCGGCGGCGCCCGAAGAGATCACGATCGAGCCGAAGGTGAAGCCGGTCCTGCTCGCCAAGATCGACCCGAAGCACGCGAAGGGGAAGGCCGGCGCGAAGCCGACCGCGCTCGCCTTCGCGGCCCCGGCGACCAACCCGGCCCCGATCCCGACCCGCGAGGCCGCGGCCGCCGTGCCCGCGGCGCCGATCACCGTGGCGAGCGCCGACGGCGATCCCGCCTCCTACCGCAAGCTTCTGGGCAACCTGTTCGGCGGCGCCCCGGCCGCGCCCCCGGTCGCCCCCGCCGCCATGCCGTCAGTCGACACCACCCCGGTCGCAGCGATCTCGCCGGCCGCGCCGCTGCCGAAGAAGGTCACCGCCACCGCCCGGCTGCACCCGGCCCCGGCCGCCCACGCGGCCACGACCGCCAAGGTCGATGGTCTCAACCCGGGGGCCGCGAAGAAGGCCGAGGGCAAGCCGGCGGAGTCCAAGGCCGCGGAGTCCAAGCCGGCCGCCAAGGCTGGGGATGGCAAGCCCGGGGACCCCAAGCCTGCGGAGACCGGCAAGCGCACCGAAGCGCCGAACCGCAATCGCGTCGCCGCCTCGCAGCCGGGAAACTGAACACACCGTTCTTCCATCTGCGACCTCATCCTGAGGCGCCGGAGCGAAGCGGAGGCCTCGAAGGAGGCCTCCAGAGATCACAGAGATTCCTGAAGGCCTCCTTCGAGGCTCACTTCGTCCGCACCTCAGGATGAGGTCGCGGGGAGGAGGCCTACAGGATGGCCGTGCTCTCGACGGGACCGTTCCGTCCGCGTGCGGCACTCTACTCCGCCACCGCCGCCCTCTCCGCCCGCCGCGTCCCGAGCGACAGCACCAGGGCGCCGGCCAGCGTCGAGAGCACCGAGCCCAGGATCACCCCGAGCTTCGTCTCGGTATCGAACCCGGGCGCGTCGGCGAAGGCGAGGCCGCCGATGAACAGGCTCATGGTGAAGCCGATGCCGCAGAGCAGGGCCACCCCGTAGATGTGGCGCCAGGTGGCGCCCGCGGGCCTCGAGGCCAACCCGGTCCGCACCGCGAGCCAGACGCCGCCGAACACCCCGACCTGCTTGCCGAGAAACAGCCCCGCCGCGACCCCGAGGGTGACGGGCGCGAGCAGAACTGACGGCGTCACTCCGGCGAGCGACACGCCCGCATTGGCGAAGCCGAAGACCGGCAGGATCAGGAAGGCGACCCAGGGCTGGAGCGCGTGCTCCAGCCGGTGCAGGGGCGAGTTTCCGTCGTCGGGCCGGCCGGGGCTCGCCCGCAGCGGGATCGCCAGCGCCAGGACCACGCCCGCCACGGTCGCGTGGAGCCCCGAGCGCAGCACCAGGAGCCAGAGCACGGCGCCGAGGATCAGGTAGGGCCCGAGCCGGCGCAAGCCCAGGCGGTTGAGCGTCACCAGCATCGCCGTGACGGCGCCGGCCAGCGCCAGCATCGGCCAGGCGAGATCGGCGGTGTAGAACAGCGCGATGATCACCACCGCCCCGAGATCGTCGAGGATGGCGAGCGCGGTGAGGAAGATCTTGAGCGAGACCGGCGCCCGCGACCCGAGCAGCGCCAGGACGCCGAGGGCGAAGGCGATGTCGGTGGCCGCCGGGATCGCCCAGCCGCGCAAGGTCGCGGGGGAGGACGCGTTGACCGCAACGTAGACGAGCGCCGGCACCGCCATGCCGCCGAGCGCCGCGATGCCCGGCAGCGCCCGGTCGGGCCAGGTCCGCAGGCCCCCGTCCAGGATCTCGCGCTTGATCTCCAGCCCGACGAGCAGGAAGAACAGGGCCATCAGGCCGTCGTTGATCCAGTGCAGCAGGCTCAAGGACCCGATCGTCGCGTGGAGCGCGCGGGCGTAGACGTCGCCGTAGGGGCCGTTGGCGACGACCAGGGCGAGCACCGCGCTCGCCATCAGCACGAGGCCGCCGCCGGCGCTGCTGACGAGCAGGGCGCGCAGGGCGGAGAGCGGGCGCGGCAGGCGCCGGGGGGAGGGGCTGGGATGCATACCCCCGGGTGCCAGGAATCGTGAGCTGGATCAACGCGGAGCGGGATCGTTCGGCGCCCACCCGTCCCGCCGCGTGCCCTGACTGGCGGTATTCCGCTCGTGGAAAACAGTTTTGCTGCAAGTTAGATCAAGTCGTAGAGCGCAGTAAAAAATATGCCAGGCTTCACAACGAAATGATTTTTTGATCATTTGTAGGGAGTGTTGTTCGAGAACGAGGTCTTCTCCGCAATGGCTGGCGACGTCAACCTCCCCGAGGCGCTTCTGGTACCGATCCCCCAAGGCGGAATGGCGATGGCCGCGCCGCTGCCGGTGCTGCACGAGTACGGCCCGTCCGTGCGCATCGGGTTGTCGGCGGCGGCGGTGTCGCAGGCTCCCATCAACGAGGCCGGCCTGTCCGAGCAGGAGCGCCTGGGACTCCAAGCCTTCCGGTTGCGGCTGAACGCATCCTACAAGGAAGCGAAGGAGAACCGCCCGCACAAGTCGTCGTCCTGGGGTGGCGGCGGCGGCCGGCCGCAGCTGCATCGCGACCAGCACGCCGTGATTCCGCCCGCGGTGCCGGTGGTGGCCGATCCGAACGCCGTGCAGGCGGCTCCACCGGCCCGACGGCTGGCCGGACGCATCGCCGTCGGCCTCTTCATCGTCTCGGGTCCGGGAGCGCTGGCGATGACGGACGCCCAGCAGGAGAAGATCATCGCGGAGGTGCAGAACGGCCTCAGCTTCCTCGGCGGCCAGGCCCCCGCCAAGGACGTGACCTTCGCCTATGATACCCAGGTCGTCCAAATCACCACCCCCGATACGGCCGGGCAGCGTCCCGTCGGCCGCGACCCGTACGAGCACTTCGAGGCACCCTGGCGCGACGACGCCCTGACCTCCATCGGGCACCCGGCCGGGCTCGCCGGGATCCGGAGCTACATCAGGGCCATCAAGACGGCCAAGAGAGCCCAGGTCGCCTATTGTGCCTTCTTCACCCACTACCAGCTCAACCATTTTGCGTATTGCCGGGGCGAATACCTCGTCATGCACTATGCCAACGACGGCTGGGGAACCGACAATCTCGACAGCGTGTTTGCGCACGAGACGGGGCACGTGTTCGGTGCGCCGGACGAATACGCCGAGAGCGGCTGCGATTGCGGCGGTTCGCACGGCGTGTACGGCCGGCCCAACCTCAACTGTGAGAATTGCGCCGAGGCTGGTGGCGTGGCATGCATCATGAAGCGCAACACGTGGGCCATGTGCGCCGAGACGCCCTACCATCTCGGCTACACGATGCCCCCCGCGGGACCCGGCGTCGCGGCGGCTGGCGCCGCAGTGGAGGCCTGAGATGGAACAGGTCATGATCCTCGACCCTGCCGAGGCGGATGACAGCACGTATCGGGCGTTGCGGCAGGCGCGCCGGACGCAGGAATTCTCCGATCACGTCTTCGTCGTGGAGGGCGACGCGCCGGCCATCGACGCGCTGCGCGCGCTGCCCGGCATCAAGACGCCGGCGCAACTCGATCCGGCGGAGACCGCGCGTCTCTCCTTGATCGAGAAGCTGTCGATCCGTGCCTGGAGCGAGCGGAAGCGTGCGCCGAAGAAGGTTCGCCCGGGGGACGGCGTGAGCTGGGGCCACAAGGACTTCCAGGCCCCCTGATCCGAACCGGCGACGACCGGGAGCATCCGGCCGCGTCGTCGCGGCCGGACACGGGTCGCACGCCTGTGCTCATGCGAGGTCCGGCCGATTGCTTCGCAATGCGGAAATCGGCTTCGCTCACCCCCGCCCGAGCGCCGCCCGCACCAGCCTCAAGGCATCCTCGCTCGCCCATTCCGCCGGGCCCTTCATCACGCCGATCCCGCAGCCGGCGGGGTCGATCAGGAAGGTGGTGGGCAGCCCGACCACGTCGCCGCCCTGCTGCAACGCCGGCAGCGCCCGACCGGCCGGGTCGGAATAGTAGGCCAGCCGCGCGATCCCGTTCTCCTGCATCCAGCGCGGCGGCCGGTCGGGGTTGCGGGTGTCGAGGTTGAGCGCCACCACCTCGAAATCCTGGCCCCCCAGCGCCGCCTGCAGCCGGTCGAGGGCCGGCATCTCCGCCTTGCACGGCGCGCACCAGGTCGCCCACAGGTTCAGGAGCAGCGTGCGGCCCTTGAGGTCGGCGAGCGTCCTCGGCTGGCCGTCCGGCCCGGTGAAGGTGATGGCCGGCGCGGGCTTCGGCCGGGGGTCGACCTGGAGCGCCGCCACCTCGCCGCGGGCGAGCGGCGCGACGCGGGCGGCGGTGGCGGCGCCGAGCGGGCAGGCGCCGCCGTTGCCCCCGCCCGCAACCCCGTATAGGGCAGCCCCGAGGCCGAGGAGTGCGGCGAGCCCCCCCGCGACCAGGGCGAGGCGGGTTTTTCGCGGTGATGCGAGACGAGGTGAGGACATGAGCAACCGGATGTGGGGCGGGCGCTTCGCGAGCGGCCCCGCCGAGATCATGGAGGAGATCAACGCCTCCATCGGCTTCGACAAGCGCCTCGCTCCCCAGGACATCCGGGGCTCGCTCGCCCACGTCGCGATGCTGGGCAAGGCGGGGATCCTGCCGGCCGAGGATGTGGCGAAGATCGAGGCCGGTCTCAAGTCCGTCCAGTCCGAGATCGAGGCCGGGACCTTCGAGTTCCGCCGCGAGCTCGAGGACATCCACATGAGCGTCGAGAGCCGCTTGCGCGAGATCGTCGGCCCGACGGCCGGCCGCCTGCACACCGCGCGCTCGCGCAACGACCAGGTCGCCACCGACATGCGGCTGTGGGTGCGCGACACCCTCGACGCCCTCGACGCCCAGGCCGCCGACCTGCAGCAGGCCATGGCCGAGCTGGCGCTCACGCATGCCGGCACGGTGATGCCCGGCTTCACCCACCTGCAATCGGCCCAGCCGGTGACCTTCGGCCACCACCTGCTCGCCTATGTCGAGATGCTGAACCGCGACCGCGGCCGGTTCCGCGACGCCCGCGCCCGTCTCAACGAATGCCCGCTCGGCGCCGCGGCGCTCGCCGGAACCTCGTTCCCGATCGACCGCCACGCCACCGCGAAAAGCCTCGGCTTCGACCGGCCGACCGCGAACTCCCTCGATTCGGTCGCCGACCGCGACTTCGCCCTGGAGGCGCTCTCGGCGGCGGCCATCGCGGCGGTGCACCTGTCGCGGTTCGCGGAAGAAATCGTGGTTTGGACCTCGGCCCAGTTCGGCTTCGTCAAGCTGTCGGACCGGTTCACCACCGGCTCCTCGATCATGCCGCAGAAGCGCAATCCCGACGCCGCCGAGCTGGTGCGGGCGAAGTCGGGCCGGGTGATCGGCGCCCTGTCGGGCCTGCTCATCGTCATGAAGGGCCTGCCGCTCGCCTACTCGAAGGACATGCAGGAGGACAAGGAGGGCACCTTCGACGCGCTCCAGACCCTCTCGCTGTGTCTGGCCGCCATGGCGGGCATGGTCCGCGACCTGGAGCCGGTGCCGGAAGTCCTCAAGGTGGCCGCCGGTTCCGGCTACGCCACCGCCACCGACCTCGCCGACTGGCTGGTGCGCGAGCTCGGCCTTCCCTTCCGCGATGCCCACCACGTAACCGGCCGCCTCGTCGGCGAGGCCTCGTCCCGCGGCATCGGCCTGGAAGCGCTGCCGCTCGCGGTGATGCAGGCGGAGGAGCCGCGCATCACCGACGCGGTCTTCGCGGTGCTCGGCGTCGAGAACTCGGTGGCGAGCCGCACCAGCTACGGCGGCACCGCGCCGGACAACGTCCGCGCGCAGGCGGAAGGCTGGCTGAAGCGTCTCGCCGCCGAGACGGCCTGAGCGACGTCATCTCGCTCGTCCCATCCAGAACCTCATCCTGAGGGGCCTGTCGATCGACGACGGATAGACCTCGAAGGAGGGCTCCAGGACCCTCTGCGCACGCTGGAGGCCTCCTTCGAGGCTCAGCGATCTTCGATCGCCTCACACCTCAGGATGAGGTTCCGGGTGGGAGGGTAGACGGGCGTGTGTTAGTTCCTGCTTGCCTCGAACAAGCTCTACCATCACGGGAGGACCCACCATGGATCTCGGTCTCAAGGGCAAGCGCGCCCTCGTCCTGTCGTCCAGCCGCGGCCTGGGCCGCGGCATCGCCGAGGCCCTGGCGGCCGAGGGCGCGGACGTGCTGCTCACCGCCCGCACCGCCGAGCGCCTGGACGAGGCTGTGGCGGCGATCAACGCCCGCGGCCAGGGTCGCGCCCACGCCTTCGCCGGCAGCCTGAAGGACAACGTCGAGGCAATCTACGCCGCGGCGCAGGAGCATCTCGGCGGGGTCGACATCCTGGTCGCCAACACGGGCGGCCCGCCGGCCGCCACGGCGCTGACCGTGCAGCCCGAAGCCTGGACACCCCAGTTCGAGGCGATGGTGACCCCGGTCTTCCGCCTCGCCGGGCTGGTCCTGCCGGGCATGCGCCAGGCCGGCTTCGGCCGCATCCTGGTGGTGGCCTCGAGCGGCGTCGAGCAGCCGATCCCGAACCTGGTGATGTCGAACGCGCTGCGCGCCTCGATCGCCGGCTGGGCCAAGACTCTGGCCTCCGAGGTCGCCGCCGAGGGCGTCACCGTCAACATGATCCTGCCCGGCCGGATCGAGACCGACCGCACCGGGGAACTCGATGCCGCCAACGCCAAGGCGCAGGGCAAGTCGCGCGACGAGATCGCCGAGGCCGCCCGCTCGGCGATTCCCGCCAAGCGCTACGGCAAGGTGCAGGAATTCGCCGACGTGGCGTGCTTCCTGGCCTCGGAGCGCGCCTCCTACGTCACCGGGAGCATGATCCGGGTGGATGGCGGGGCCGTGCGGTCGATCTGAGGAAGCTTCCGCGACAGGACCGATATCGGTCCTGCCTCCTCCCTTTCCCGGACGACTGAAGCGAAGCGGAAGGAGATCCGGGATCCAGCGGAAAAAGTCGCGAAGCGCCTGCTTGTCTGCAACGTTGCAACATTCAGAGCCGCTTCGCGGCAATTCCTGTGCTGGATCCCGGATCTCCTTCCGCTGACGCTCCAGTCGTCCGGGAAAGGGGATTGGCCATAAAAAAACGGGCGGCCCCACGGGACCGCCCTTCTTCATGTCCAAAACTGCGTCAGCCCTTACTGCCGCTTGCCCCAGCGCACGCCCGGCGCAGGGCCGGCGCCCGCGGCGAGCTGCCCGACCGCCGGGCCGCTCGCATTGCCCGGGTGGTGCTGCGAGCCCGGGCCCATCGGATCCTGCGCCATCAGGTCCGGGGTCGCGGCCATGTCGGGAGTGCCGCGGCCGGTGGCGAACTGGCCGGTCTTGCGGAAGCGCCAGAGGTAGCCCGGCACCACCGCCTCGATCGCGGTCGGCGCGATGCCGATGCCCTCGATCGTGCGTCCCTCGGCCTTCGCCGCCTCGGACACGACGTTGTCGCTCTGGAGCAGGGCCACCTGGTCGCGGGTGAGCTTCAGGGTGTCGGGCAGGAGGCCGAGCGTCGCGGTGTCGACGAGCTCCATCACCCGGGCCTGGAGCCGGGCGGCGGGGGCGGGCAGCGGCAGGACCACGCGGCTGCGCATCGTCACCTTCAGGGTGTACTCGACGAGCTGCTGAAGGGTCAGGATCTCCGGCCCGCCGAGCTCGTAGACCCGGCCGCCCTGGACCTGGCCCTCGACCGCCCGGGCGATCGCTTCGGCGACGTCGCCGGCGAAGACCGGCTGCATCCGCGCCTCGGCCCCGGCGAGCGGCAGGACCGGCAGCATCCGGGCGAGGCCGGCGAAGCGGTTGAAGAAGCTGTCGCCGGGCCCGAACACGATCGAGGGGCGGAAGACCACCGCATCGGGCCGGGCCTCGAACACCCGGGCCTCGCCGATCGCCTTCGAGCGGGCATAGGCGGAGGGAGAATTCTCGTCGGCGCCGAGCGCCGAGACGTGCACCATCGGGGCGCTCACCGCGGCGGCGGCGCGGGCGACCTCGGCCGCACCGTCGGCCTGCAGGCGCTGGAAGCTCTGGCTGCCGCTCTCCTGCAGGATGCCGACGAGGTTGACCACGATGTCGGCGTGCTCGGCGGCGCGCACGATCGAGGCCGGGTTGCGCAGGTTCGCCTGCACGCCGACGATCTGGCCGACGCGGCCGAGGGGCTGGAGGAACTGGGCGAGGTCGGGCCGGCGCACCGCCACCCGGATCCGGTAGCCGCGCTTGGCGAGCGCCCGCACCACATGGCGGCCGAGGAAGCCCGATCCCCCGAACACGGTCACGAGCTGCGAGGCGGGTCGGGTCAGGCCGACATTGTCGAAGCCGGTCATGGTCGTGGGGTCCTTCCGCGGGTCTTGTCCGGGGAGTCTCTCCCCGGGTCGTGCCGGGGTCCTGTCGGCTCCTTAGTCGAGGGGGCGGGCGCTGTGAAGCTCTTTGGGCTCGAGCCGGCCGGCTCGGGGCCCGAGCCCGACCGGCTTGCGGGGGGCCATCCGCCAGTGGCCTGACCGAGAGCCCGATCGAGAGTGGGATCGCAGGCGTGACCGCGTGCCGCTGGACCGAGGCCCGGCCAGAGGCGCGCCTTGCCGCCCGGGCGGCCTCGGTGTGGCCGGAAAGCATGCCGCCAGCGAATTCGTAAAAACATCCTTTGAGTTTGACCTAGGGCCATGTAGCAAATTGATGACAAAAAAATCCAAGATGGGGCTTGGGAATGAATTCGGACGTCGACATGCTGGTTGCCGTCATCGGCGCCGGGCTGGTTCTGCTCGCGGTCGCGTATTGGTTTATGCGCCGATCGGCAAAGAAGCGTTCCGTCATTCCCGATCGATCGGGCGACGAACTTGAAATATTGGCCAAGGAATTGGCGAATCTCGTGGATGTCGCACGGTTCATCAATAACGGTTTTCAGGACGATAATTTTTACTCCATCAGAAGCAAATATTTTGTCATCGTAACGCGGCTGCGGGAGCATCCGGCCTATTCACGCTACGTGGATCCGAAGCTCGGCACCGTCGCGGAGGCCGGGCATGCCCTGCCGCTGAGCATGCTGCGCCCGGAGGACAAGGAATGCCTCCTCGTCACCCTGCGGGAGATGCAGGGCTGCGTGCAGATCCTGATCGACCTCCGCGATGCCGGCGGCCTTCCCGGCTCCGCGCCCGGGCCCGACCGCCACCCTCCGCCCGGTGCCCCGACGACGCGTCCGCTCCCGAGGCGCGGCCTGCGCCTCGCGGCGGCGGGCGCCCTCGCCCTGCTCGCCGGGTGGATCGGGCATGTGGCCCCCGGCAATCTGGCCCTGGGCGATGCGGCGGGATCCGGCGCGACCCTGCTCGCCCGGGCCCACCGGAACCTCGGGGACGCCCTCGGCCTCGGCGCGGCCGCCGGCCTCCCGGCCGATCCGGGCGCGCGGTCGCACCGGATCGCCGCCGAGATGGGAGCGCTCGCCCAGGACGTCGCCCGCCACCGGGACGAGCTCGACGGTCTGAGTCGGGCGACGAGCGTCCTCCGGGCGCAGGCGGCGGAGCAGCGCGAGGGATTGGCCGCGGCCCGCACGGAGGCCGAGGCCGGCCGGGCCGCCCTCGTCGCCCTGCGCGCCGAGATCGTCGAGCAGGCCGGACGGATGGACGAGGCCCGGGCCGAGGGCGAGGCGGCGATCCGGCAGATCCGCGAGCGCATCGCCGCGCTCGGCCACGCCGCGCGGGACAACCACGCGGCCATCGACCGGATCGCCGGCATCGCCGACGTCATGCAGGAGACGGCGCGCGGCATCGAGGAGGCCAGCAGCCAGCTGTCGCGCGAGCGCGTGCACCTCGCCGCCCTCACCAGCGACGGCAGCGACGCCGACCAGACCCTGTCCGAGATCAGGGCCCGCATCATCGCCCTCAAGGTCTCGCTCGCAGGGGCGGATGGCGCGGCCCCGGTCGCCGGGCCGGCGCCGGCCACCGCCGCGCCCCCCCTGCCGCAGCGGAACGAGGCGGCTTTGCAGCCGGAGGAATGGCGGCAGATCCAGCAGGCTCTGGCCCGGTCCGGGCATTTCGCCGGCAAGGCCGACGGCCGGGCGGGGGAGGGGACCCGGGCGGCGGTCGCGCGGTACCAGCGCGGGCTCGGCGCGGAGGCCACCGGCCGGCTCACCCCGGCACAGATCGACCGGCTCCTGCCGTCCCGCCCGGTCAAGGGGCCGATGGCGGCCAACGGATCGATCGCAGCGCGGTGACGAGCCGGCGCGCACCCGGAACGGAGGCAGTTGCGTGCCGTTCGCCCCGCATGACCGCGCTTCCCCGACCCCGGCACGACCTGTGGCCCGGCCTCCTGATCGGCCTCGGCCTCGGCGGCTTCTTCGACGGGATCGTGCTGCATCAGCTGCTGCAATGGCACCACATGCTGAGCAGCTGGTACCCGGTCACCTCGCTCGACGCGCTGGAGCTGAACACCCGCTGGGACGGGTACTTCCACAGCGCCACCTATGTGTTCGTGGTGCTCGGCGTGTTCGGGCTGTGGCGCCGGGGCGGTCCGTACGACGGCCGGGTGCTCGCCGGCGCGGTGCTGCTCGGCTGGGCGGCGTTCAACCTCGTCGAGGGCGTGATCGACCACCAGATCCTCGGTGTCCACCACGTCAACGAGACGGTGCCGCGGGCGGCCTGGGCCTGGTGGGATGCCGGCTTCCTCGCCTGGGGCGCCGCCATGGCGCTGGCGGGCGGCCTCCTGGTGCGGGGGCGGTGATGCGGCGCGCGGCGCTGCCGTGGATCCTCCTCGCGCTGGCGCTCACGGCCGCGACGGCGCCGGTCTGGGGGCGGTGGGTCGCCGGGTTCGACCCGACGCTGGACGAGCTGCTGAGCCTGCGCTGCGCGCCGGCTCAGGCCCCATCGTGACGGCTCACGCCACCTTGCGCGGCACCATCCGCTCGCTCACCAGGGCCTCCCGCGCCCCCGACAGCCCGGCCTCGGCGTATTCCGCATCCTCGTTGACGTTCCACACGTCGTAGCGGCGCTCGCCGAGAAGAATGTTCCGCGCCGTCAGCATCGCGGTCATCATCGCGTGGTCCTGGTTGTTGTACTTGTGCATCCCGTTGCGGCCAACGAGGTGGAGAGTCGGGTAGCTGCCCTCGAGGTCCCGGCGGATCGTCGCCACGTGGGCGCGGTAGGCGTCGTCGTAGACCGGATAGGCCTTGGGCTGGCGCACCACGCAGGCATCGACCACGCTCGCCGGATCGACGAGGCCGATCAGGCCGATCTCGCGGCGGGCGAGCGCGATCAGCTCCGAATCCGGCGCGTTCCACAGGCCATCGCCCTCGAAGCAGAAATATTCGAGGCCGAGGCAGGTGTAGGACTCGTCCGGCACCATCTCGGGCGACCAGGAGCGGAAGTTCTGCACCCGGCCGACCTTCACCGCCGGATCGTGGACGTAGATCCAGTTGTCCGGGAAGCTGTCCTTGGCCCGGGCGATCAGCGCCACGGTGACGAAGTCGCGGTAGCGCAGGGAGCGGGCCTGGAAGGTGCTCAGGGGCGCCGGGCGGATGGCGCCGACGAGCTCGCGGATCGGCGCCGAGGAGACGACGTGGCGGGCCGTGAAGGTCTCGCGCCCGCCGCCCTCGCGCCGGGCGCTCACCGTCCACAGCTTGGTGGCGGAATCGTAGGACAGCCCGTCGACCCGTCGGTCGAGCAGGACCTTGCCGCCACGCTGTCTGATCGCGCTGGCGGCGGCGTCCCACATCATGCCGGGGCCGCGGCGGGGATAGCGGAACGACTCGATCAGGGTCTTGATCACCGGGCCGTCGCCGGCGGCCGGCCGATGGAGCCCGAGGGAGCGCTTCAGCCCGTCGCGGATCGCCGCGCCGAGGTCGAGGCCCTTGATGCGCTGGGCCGCCCAATCGGCCGAGATGTCGTCGCAGGACATGCCCCACACCTTCTCGGTGTAGGTCTTGAAGAAGATCGAGAACAGCCGCTCGCCGAACTGGTTGCGGACCCAGTCGTGAAAGCTCCTCGGCTCGGGGATGGGCCGCGCCCGGGCCCAGAGATAGGAGGCGACGCAGAGCCCGCTCTCGACGATCCCGAGGTTGCGCAGGGCCTCGAAGGCCTTGAGCGGGTAGGCGTAGGTCTTGCCCTTGTAGTAGATTCGCGACAGCCGCGGCCGCTCGATGAAGTCGTCGGGCAGGATCTCGTTCCAGAGATCGACCACTTCCTGCGATTTCGAGAAGAAGCGATGGCCGCCGATGTCGAACAGGAAGCCCTTGTACTCGACGGTGCGGCTGATGCCGCCGACCTGGGTCGCGTCGCGCTCCAGCACCACGACGTCGCGGCCGGCCTTGGCCAGCACGTAGCCGGTGGTCAGGCCCGCCGGTCCTCCGCCGATCACCAGCGTCTCGGTGTGAAGGCTCATCGCTGGGGCAACTCCGGGGCCGTCACGGCCGCTTGGGGTGGGTCCCCGGGGCCGGTCTCTCTCCCCGAGCTTTACCGCCGGGATGGTAAAGATCCGCTCAACCGGTCCCGCTCAGTGCACCTGACAAAACTCCCGCCGCGCTGTCGCTGCCACAGCCAGCCGCGACGGTGATCGGGAGTTTTGTGAGAGACACTAACCGGGGGGTAACGGCGGCCGTGCGACCCCGGACCCATCCGGATCTCCTCCCGGCTCAAGGATCCCGCGCCATGCCCGCCGCCTTGCTCCCCCAGGCCCGGTCCGGACCGCGGGCGGCGCAGGCCTCCCCCTTCGAGCGCCCGGCGCTCGTCTGGCTCCTGGTTCTCGCCGGCGTCGTCGGCTTCACGGGCTGGGCCGGGATCGGGGCGATCCTGCGCGACCTGCGCCTGCCGGATACCGACGACGTGATGCGGCTCGTCCAGGTGCGCGATCTCCTCGCCGGCCAGTCCTGGTTCGACCTCGCGCAAGCCCGCCACGCCGGCGCGCCGCCGATGCACTGGTCGCGCCTCGTCGACGCACCGGTCGCCGGGCTGATCCTGCTGGCGCGGCCCTTCGCGGGGGCGTCTCTCGCGGAGGGGATCGCCGCGGTGGCCTGGCCGCTCGTGCTCCTCGGCCTCTACGCGGCGATCCTCTATCGCGGGGTGCACCGCCTCTTCGGATGGCGCGCCGCGGCCTTCGCGCTGTTTGCCGCCACGCAATCCGTCGTCGTCAGCGGCCTGTTCGCCCCCGGCCGGATCGACCACCACAACGTCCAGACCTGCGCGATCGTCGCCCTGGCCCTGAGCCTCGCCCGCTCGGGCGCGACGCTGCGGGACGGCGTGCGCGCCGGCGCGCTCGCGGCCCTCTCCCTGGCGGTCGGGCTGGAGGCGCTGCCGTTCATCGCGCTTGCCGGCCTCGTCCTTGCGGGCCTGTGGCTGCGGGCCGGGCGCGCCGCGCTGCCGCCCTTCCTCGGCTTCGGCCTCGCCCTCGGGCTCGTTGCCCCGGCGCTCTTCCTCGTCCAGACCGCGCCGGCCTTGTGGAGCGCTACCGCCTGCGACGCCCTCTCGCCGCCCTGGCTCTGGCTCGCGGCCTCCGCCGGGCTCACGGCCGCGGCGGCGTCCCTCCTGCCGGGCGGGTGGGGAGCCGGGCGGCGGCTCGGCCTGCTCGTCGCCTGCGGCCTCGCGGCGGCCGGCGGGTTCCTCCTCCTGTTCCCGACCTGCGTCGCCGGGCCGTTCACCGGCATGCCCGACCTCGTGCGCCGGGAATGGCTGGTGCGGGTGCAGGAGATGCTCCCGGCCCGGCATCTCGCCGGGCACGCCCCCGATCTCGCGCTCGCCGGCTACCTCCCGGTGCTGATCGGCGCCGTCGCGGCGAGCCTGTGGGCGTGGCGCGGGCGCGAGGCCGGGCAGCGGGCGCTGATGGCCGCCACCGCCGGCGCGCTCTGGCTCGGCCTCGCCCTCGGCGTGCCGCAGGTCCGTGGCCTCTACGTCGCCGCCGCCTTCGTGCCCCTGGTGGCCGGCCCGCTCCTCGACCGGGCGGTGGCGCTCCTGCGGACGCCCGGGGCGACCGCATCCCGGCAGGTCGCCGCCCTGGCGGCCAGCCTCGCCCCGTGCGGCAAGGCCTGGCTCCTCCTCGCGTCGCTCCTGCCGGTCCTCGCCGGGCCGGACAAGGCGATGGAGGCGGAGCGCATCGCCTGGCAGACCTGCGGCGACGCCAAAGCGATCGCCGCCCTCGACGTCCTGCCGCCGGGGCTGATTCTCGCCCGGATCGATCTCGGGCCGGCGCTGCTCCTGCACGGCCACCACGCCGTCGTGGCGGCGCCCTACCACCGGGCGCTGCCGGGACTCGTCGCCGCGCTCGAGGCTTTTCACGATGCGGACGCCCTCGCGGCGGTGGCCGCACGGGTGCGGGCGGACTACATCGTGGCCTGCGACACCCCGGCCGACCCGGCGGTGTCGAGCGTCGCGGACCGGATCGGGCGCGGCGAGATCATCCCGCCCGGGCTGGAGCCGGTCCCGGTGCCGGACACTCCCTTGCGAGTCTGGCGCCCCGCGGCCGGCGCCGCGAGAGGCTGATCCGTGACCGGGCGTGCCGCCGCGCTCTCCCTCGCCGTCCTCCTCCTGGCCCTCCTGCACGCGGTCCTCGCCGCCGGGGCGGTGATGGTCGCCCGCGGCGAGGAGCCCGGCGGCATCGAGGAGGCGTGGCTCGCCCTGCTCGGCCCCCCCGATCTCGGCCCGGTCGATTTCGCGAGCCTGACGCGCCTGCGCTCCCGGGGCGACGCCCTCGCCTGCGCGGCCGATATCTGCCCGAAGGCGCAGGCCGACGCGGTGCCGCCGGTCTACGCGGTGGCGGGCGCCACCTTGCGCGAGATCGTCCGATCGGTGGCCGAGCGCGAGCCGCGCACCGCCCTGGTCTTCACCGACCGATGGGGCGAGCAGGACCGCTACGTCGCCCGCACCGCCTGGCTGCGCTGTCCCGACACCGTCACGGTCGAGATCGTCGGCCGCGGGGAGGGCCGATCGAGCCTCGCGCTCTACATTCGCAGCCAGGCCGGCTGCCCCGTCCCGGCGACGAGCCACGGGCGCCTGATCCGCTGGCTCGACGGGATCGCGGCGGTGGCCGGAACCGAGGCGAACAAGGGGTGATGATCCGGATGCCGCGCGCCGCCCACGAGCACCTTGTCCCCACCGGCATTCCGCCCCTGGCGGCCCTGCCCGCCCACCCCGACGTGGTGGTGATCGGTGCCGGCGCCGCCGGGATCGGCGCGGCGCGCCGGCTCCTCGCCCGCGGCCTGTCGGTGGCCGTGCTGGAGGCCCGCCCGCGGCTCGGCGGCCGCACGATCACCACCGCCTTGCGCGGCCACCCGGTCGATCTCGGCGCCCACTGGCTCCATGCCGGGCCGATCAACCCCCTGGTCGCCTTAGGCTTCGAGCGCGGAGAGCCCCTGCGCCGGGCCGCGCAGGAGAGCCACCTCTGGGTCGGGCGCCGTCCGGGCCGGCCGGCGGAGGAGCTGGCCTTCGGCCGCGCCTGGGCCGTCGCCGACCGGGCGATGACCGACGGCGCGCGCCTCCACGGCGAGGACCGGCCCGCGGCGAGCGCCCTGCCGCCGGGCCTCGGCCCCTGGGGGCAGCGCGTCGCCCTGGTGCACGGCCTCGTCTCGGGCCGGCCGCTCTCCGAGATCAGCCTGCACGACTTCCCGAGCATGGAATACGGCGACAACTTCTTCATCGCCGGCGGCTACGGCGCCTATCTCGCCCGCCTCGCCGCCGGGCTCCCGGTGGCGTTGTCCACCCCCGTCACCGCCCTCGACTGGGCCGGGGAGGGGGTACGGCTCGATCTCGGGGCGCGCGGGGGGCTCAAGGCCCGCGCCGCCCTCGTCACCGCCCCGATGATGGTGATGCAGGAGCCCGCACCCGCGCTCCGCTTCGCCCCCGACCTGCCGGGCCCGGTCCGCGCGGCGATCGACGGGTTCCGCACCGGCATCTACGAGCACGTGGTGCTGCACTGGCCGTCCTCGCCGTTCCGCGGCCGCGACCGTCTGGCGAGCCTGATCGGCGGCCGGCTCCAGCCGCCGGGCCTGCTGACCCGGGTCGACGGCACGCCGTTCCACTATTTCGAGCTCGACGTGCCCCTGGCCGCGCGCCTCGACGCGGCCCGTGCCGGGGCGGACGGCGCCCGGCGCCTGGTGCGCGAGACCCTCGCCGAGCAGGTCGGCCGCGGGCCCTTGCGCGACCTCGCGGTGCCGGCGGTGACCGAGTGGCGCCACGATCCGTGGTCGCGCGGCTCCTGGGCGGTGGTGCCGCCGGGCCATACGGGGGCCCGCGACCTCCTCAAGGAGGCGGTCGCCGAGCGGATCTGGTTTGCCGGCGAGGCCCTGTCGCGGGAGCAGTGGGGCACCGCGGGCGGCGCCTTCGCGGAGGGCGAGCGGGCGGCCGACGCCATCGCGGCCGCCCTCCACTGAGCGTCGCGCACGGAAGCCCCCGGTCGCCACGATGCTCGCGCTGACGGCGTCAGTGCAGCCGGAGTGTCGTGACCTGCACCAAAGCCACATTGGGCTTCGCGCCCGCAATCCCTACATTCCCGCCATGCTGACCCGCGTCCTCACCCTCCTGCTGCTCCTCGGCCTGTCCTGCGCCGTCGAATCCCACGCCCAGCCGCTCACCCGCAACGTGCTCACGGGCACCTGCGAGAAGCTCGTCGTCGCCGGCAAGGACGTCAGCCCGACCTGCGGCGCGAGCATCGTCAACGCGGTCCAGGGCCGGCGCACCTCGTTCGACTTCACCTCGAGCGACGGCACCACAATCAGCTTCAGCGGCACCGGCATGCCGCAGGACCGCCAGGAGGAGGTCGGGGTCGATGCGCTCCAGCCGGTCAGCGCCGTGATCCTCACGGTGAAGGGCACTGACGGCGGCATCACCCGCGACACCCTGATGACCGTCGGCTCCTGCCGCTTCCCGCCGGCAGGGCCAGGCCGCTCCACCGTCGCCTGCGCGGCCGACACCCAGCGCGGCCGCTTCGAGGGGACGTTCACGACGACGAGCGAGGCGGGCGCGGGCAGGTAGGTTGTTTATCGAGATGTGTTTAGTTCCATCGGCAAGTCTTGGCGGTACAGGCATCGATCGATCTGGATATCGAATCCTGAGAAATCCAAATGATTGCTTCGCAATGCGGATTTCGGCTTCGATCAGGTGCCGCGCAGGCTTGTGATAACGAATTCAGGGTTGATATTTCGGATTTGTTATCAGAGCAAATCTTGGCGAAAGCCTGCGATCCGTGCCGCTGGACTTCCAGGATAAGCATGTCGTGTCACTTTCAGCCTCGACCGTACGCCAATATGACTCCCGGATTCTGCCACGCGCCCCCGAGACGATTGCGAGAGCGATCTGTCTGCAGGCAGTGGTTGGGTTGCGCGATACCGGAAAGGTTGTGCATCGCCACCCCGAACGCTTGCAAGGGCTCAAAGTGGCGAAGGTTCTCGGTGACGAGCACGAGACCATGCACCTTTGCGGTGGCGGCGATCGCGATGTCTGCGAAACCTGGATGCCGGCCGATTCCGACCGCGCTGTCGCCCAACGTACCAGTGGCCTCTGCCTCCCCGATTCCAAACGGCAGGACGCGGTCACCGAACACGTCGAGGAGAGAGCTGAGCCACGCATCGAACGTGTCCGCGCGAGCCGTGGCGCTCTTCCGGCGCAGCTTGCAGACGCCTTCGCGGATTTCGGCGATCGTCACGGCTGAGAGATAGAGTCGTCCGGCCTCCTCTCGCAGCCGGGCCGCGACTGATTCGGGCATGCCGGCCCGGCCCGGCCCGGCGCGAGGAGCGAAAGGGCTGACGTGTCGAGAAGGTAGCCGCTGCGGCTCATAGATCGATGGAACGCGTTGGTGTCCGGTCGCGCTCGACGTCGTCGAGACCGCCAGGGAAGGTCATCAGGAAGTCGGCAAAGTTCGGCGTCTCATCGGGATAGAGGCGACGCGCCATCTCTACCGGGACGATCACCGCAGCCGGTCTCCCATGTAGCGTGATCGTCGTCGGCTCGCCCCGTTCAGCCGCCTCAACCAGAGCCGAGAGCCCGGCTTTGGCGTCCCTCACCTGGACCGTTCGCATGAGCGGGATCTCGCTACTGTGACCACATGTGGTCACAGTAGCGAGAAAGAACTCACGGTGCACCGAGGAGACGCGATCCCCCGACGATCCGCTCCCTACCGCCGCGACCCCCGGTCCAGCCCCGCCTTGCGCAGGGCATCCGCCAGCGCCCCGCCGCCCGCCGGCTCCTCGCGCCGGGGTTGAGGGCGTGGCGCATCCCGCCGGGGCGCGTCGCGGTGCTGGCCTCCTTGCTCCCGCGGCGGCCGCGCGCCGACCTCGTCGTCGAGGCGCATCGTCAGCGAGATGCGCTTGCGCGGCCCGTCGACCTCCAGAACCTTCACCCGCACCACGTCGCCGGGCTTCACCACGGCCCGCGGATCCTTCACGAAGGTCTTGGACAGGGCCGAGATGTGGACGAGCCCGTCCTGGTGCACGCCGACATCGACGAAGGCCCCGAAGGCCGCGACGTTGGTCACCACGCCTTCCAGCACCATGCCGGGCTTCAGGTCGCCGATCGTCTCGACGCCCTCCTGGAAGGTCGCGGTCTTGAAGGTCGGGCGCGGGTCGCGGCCCGGCTTCTCCAGCTCGGCGATGATGTCGGTGACCGTCGGCAGGCCGAAGGTCTCGTCGGTGAAGGACTTGGGATTCAGCCCCTTCAGCACGCTGCCGTTGCCGATCACCGCCTTGATGTCGCTCTTCGTCGCCTGGAGGATGCGGCGCACCACCGGATAGGCCTCCGGGTGGACGCCCGAGGCGTCGAGCGGGTCGTCGCCGTTCTGGATCCGCAGGAAGCCCGCCGACAATTCGAACGCCTTCGGCCCGAGCCCCGCGACCTTCTTCAGCCCCGAGCGGCTGCGGAACGGCCCGTTCGTGTCGCGGTGGCTGACGATGTTCTGCGCCACCCGCTCGCTGAGGCCCGACACCCGGGCGAGGAGCGGGCCCGACGCCGTGTTGACGTCGACCCCGACGCCGTTCACGCAATCCTCCACCACCGCGTCGAGGGAGCGCGACAGCTTCCCCTCCGCGAGGTCGTGCTGGTACTGCCCGACGCCGATCGCCTTCGGCTCGATCTTCACCAGCTCCGCCAGCGGGTCCTGCAGGCGCCGGGCGATCGAGACCGCGCCGCGCAACGACACGTCGAGGCCCGGCAGTTCCGCGCTGGCATAGGCCGAGGCCGAGTAGACCGAGGCGCCGGCCTCCGACACCATCACCTTGGTGAGTTTCAACTCCGGCTGCTTCGCGATCAGCTCGGCGGCGAGCCGGTCGGTCTCGCGCGAGGCGGTGCCGTTGCCGATCGCCACCAGCTCCACGCCGTGCGCCCGGCAGAGCTTCGCGAGCGTCATCAGCGACCCGGTCCAGTCGCGTCGCGGTTCGTGCGGGTAGATCGTGTCCGTCGCCACCACCTTGCCGGTGGCGTCGACCACCGCGACCTTCACGCCGGTGCGGAAGCCGGGATCGAGGCCGAGCGTCGGCCGGGCGCCGGCAGGCGCGGCGAGGAGCAGGTCGCGCAGGTTGCCGGCGAAGACCCGTACGCCCTCCGTCTCGGCGGCGTCCCAGAGGCGCGCCCGCAGGTCGAGCTCGATCGAGAGCCGGAGCTTGGTGCGCCAGGCGAAGCGCACCGCCTCCATCAGCCAGCGGTCGCCGGGCCGGCCGCGATCCTGGATCCCTGCGGAGAGGGCGATGCGGCCGTCATAGAGCGCCTGCGCGTCGACGCCATCCGGCGCCTCGTCGAGGCGCAGGTCCAGCACCTCCTCCTTCTCGCCCCGGAACAGGGCGAGCACCCGGTGCGAGGGCAGGCGGGTCAGGGGCTCGGAGAAGTCGAAATAATCGGAGAACTTGGCCCCCGCCTGCGCCTGGCCGTCGCGCACCCGCGAGACGAGCCTGCCGCGGGTCCAGAACGCCTCGCGCAACTGCCCGACCAATTCGGCGTTCTCGGCGAAGCGCTCGACCAGGATGGAGCGGGCGCCCTCCAGGGCCGCTTCGGGTGTGGCCACGCCCTTGCCCTCGTCGACGAACGGGGCGGCGGCTTTGAGCGGGACCTGGTCGGGGCGGGTGAGCAACGCCTCGGCCAGCGGCCCGAGGCCGGCTTCGCGGGCGATCTGTGCCTTGGTGCGGCGCTTGGGCTTGAACGGCAGGTAGAGATCCTCGAGCCGCGCCTTGGTGTCGGCGGCGAGGATCTGACCCTTGAGCGCGTCGTCGAGCTTGCCTTGCGCGCTCACGCTCTCGAGGATCGCGGCGCGGCGGGCCTCCAGTTCGCGCAGGTAGCGCAGGCGCTCCTCCAGGGTGCGCAACTGCGCGTCGTCGAGGGTGCCGGTGACTTCCTTGCGGTAGCGGGCGATGAACGGCACCGTCGAGCCGCCGTCCAGCAGGTCCACCGCCGCCTTGACCTGCCATTCCTGCGCGCCGAGTTCGGTGGCGATGCGCTGCTCGATCGTCGGCATGGGGCCTCTCCGGGTGGGGGAGGCGCGTGTTTAGAGGCCGGCGGTCCTTCGGGGAAGAGGAGACGTATCAGGGGCGGTCGCGGCGCGACCACCAAATCGAGACATGGAAAGGGCGGCCGCGATGCGACCGCCCTTGCAAGTGTCAGCCAATTGTCAGCGCACGCCGCCCGCCGGCAGCACCCCGGTCGGGGCAGGCACCCGGCGCATCCGCTCGCGGTGGGCGGTGTAGAGGCCGCTGCCGCAGATCACCAGCACGCCGAGGCCCATATAGGCGTCCGGCACCGTGCCGAAGAACAGGAAGCCGAGGAGGCCGGCCCAGATGATCTGGCTGTAGGAGAACGGCACCAGGGTCGAGGCCGGGGCATGGCGGTAGGCGATGGTGACGATCCAGTGCCCGGCGGTCGAGATGAAGCCGATCGCGGCGCCGATCGCGACCTGGTTGAGGTTCGGGGTCTCCCAGACGAAGGGCACGATGCCCGACAGGATCACGAAGCCGACGACGGCCGACCAGGTCATGGTGGTCTGCGGCGCGTCGTAGCCGTTGATCTTGCGGGTGACGACGAGGGCCGCGGCCCAGAACAGGGCGGAGACGATCGGCAGGAGCGCCGCGGCCTGGAACGCGCTGGTGCCGGGCCGCACGATGATCAGCACG
This sequence comes from Methylobacterium sp. 17Sr1-1, assembly GCF_003173775.1. Classification (NCBI taxonomy): domain Bacteria; kingdom Pseudomonadati; phylum Pseudomonadota; class Alphaproteobacteria; order Hyphomicrobiales; family Methylobacteriaceae; genus Methylobacterium; species Methylobacterium sp. 17Sr1-1. The sequence goes on from NZ_CP029552.1 coordinate 665,314, forward strand.
CCGACGAGGCCGACGAGGGCGGCGGCCCAGCGCCGGGCGCCGACCTTCTCGCCGAGCACCGGGATCGACAGGGCGGTGACGAAGATCGGCGACACGAAGGCGATCGCGGTGATCTCGGCCACCGGCAGGGTGCGCAGGCCGGCGAGGAACAGCAGCGAGGAGCCGACGAGGGCGATGCCGCGCACCACCTGCAGGCCCGGCCGGGCGCTGCGGAACGGCGAGGCGCCGCGCTTGAGCTGCGCCCGCACCGCCGCCGCCGCCAGCATCACGGCGAGGAAGCCGACATAGCGCAGCCACGCCACCTCGATCCCGGAGAGCTGCCCGGTGAGGTGCTTGGCGGTCGCGTCGGAGCTCGACAGGAAGACGGTGGAGACCACCACCAGCACGATGCCGCGCAGCGGCTGATCGCCGAGCAGGGCCGGCAGGGCCGGGCGGGCGGAGGGGACGGCGACGGGGAGTGTCAGGGTGGCCACGGGGCTAACGGCGTGTGCGGATGAAGGACCTCATCTGTAGCACCGCCCCGGTCAGCTCAGCCGTGCCGATTGCGCGCCACCGCCATGCTGTCCGATCAGCCCTAGTTAAGGCGCGCTTTACCGGATCGTGTTGGGGCGGCGGCGACTTGTGACATCGCCGCCATCATCCTGCCGCAAGCGTTACGGGTGTATCCTGAAAGACTCGTGAACGAACTTCGTCTTTGCCGGAACCGGATCCGGCATTGCGTGTTGTTTCGCCCGCGCAGGGTTGAGGACCCCGCGCGGGCGCGAATGTCGGCCGCGTAATCAGCAGCAGCGGAAGCCGCCGCGCCCGCCGACGCCGAACCGGGCGTTCTGGCGCTCGCGGAAGAACTCCGTCGGGGTCATCGGCTGCTGGTCGGGATGGGTCTTGCGGATATGGGCGACGTAGGTGTCGTAGTTGCCCTGGCCGACCATTAGCCGCGCCCCGTCGCAGACGCAGCGCGTCAGGGTCGCCCAGCGCTCGCGCAAGGTCTCGGCGCCCATCGGCTCACTCCGCCGCCGCCGGCACCGCCCGCGGATCCGCCTCGACGGCGGTCCAGCGGTCGGCCCGGTAGGCCTTGAGGCAGGCCTGGACGCCGAAGGCGATGATCGCCACCACGACGCCGACGAAGACCAGCGCCAGCACCGCGTCGATGCGGTCGTTGAAGATGATCTGGCGCATCTGGTCGGCGCTCTTCGCCGGCGCCAGCACCTTGTTCTCGGCGAGCGCCGTGGCGTAGCGGTCGGCGTGGGCGAGGAAGCCCACCCGCGGGTCGGCGGAAAAGACCTTCTGCAGGCCGGCGGTCAGGGTGCAGGCGACGAGCCACAGCGTCGGCACGATGGTGACGAGGGCGTAGCGCTCCCGCTTCATCTTGAAGATGACCACGGTGCAGAGCGTCAGCGCGATCGCCGCCAGCATCTGGTTCGAGATGCCGAAGAGCGGCCACAGGGTGTTCACGCCGCCGAGGGGATCGGTGACGCCCTGGTAGAGGAAGAAGCCCCAGGCCGCGACGCAGAGACCCGTCGCCACGATGCTCGGGCCCCAGGACGACGTGTCCTTGAAGGCCGGCACCGCGACGCCGATCAGGTCCTGGAGCATGAAGCGCCCGGCCCGCGTCCCGGCATCCACGGCGGTGAGGATGAACAGGGCCTCGAACAGGATGGCGAAGTGATACCAGAACGCCATCATCGCCTTGCCGCCGATGACGTTCGAGATGATGTGGGCCATGCCGACCGCCAGCGTCGGCGCGCCGCCGGCCCGCGAGATCACGGTGTGCTCGCCGACGTCGGCCGCGGTCTGCTTGATCGTGTCGGCGGTGATCGGGAAGCCCATGGCGGTGACCGCCGCGGACGCGCTCTCCGCCGTGGTGCCGACGACCGCCGCCGGCGAGTTCATGGTGAAGTACACGCCCGGATCGATGACGCTGGCGGCGACGAGCGCCATCACGGCGACGAAGGATTCCATCAGCATGCCGCCGTAGCCGATGAAGCGGGCATTGACCTCGTTGTCGATCAGCTTCGGCGTCGTGCCCGACGAGATCAGGCTGTGGAACCCTGAGACCGCGCCGCAGGCGATGGTGATGAACAGGAACGGGAACAGCGAGCCCGACCAGACCGGCCCGGTGCCGTCGACGAACTTCGTCACCGCCGGCATCTGGAGATGCGGCGCCAGCACCAGGATGCCGAGCGCGAGGCCGACGATGGTGCCGATCTTGAGGAAGGTCGAGAGGTAGTCGCGCGGCGCCAAGAGCAGCCAGACCGGCAGGATCGAGGCGACGAAGCCGTAGCCGATGAGCATCCAGCACAGCTGCGTGCCGGTGAAGGTGAACAGCGCGGCCAGCGTCGGGTCGTTGGCGACGTTCTGGCCGAAGACGATCGCGGCCATCAGCAGCACGAAGCCGAGGATCGAGACCTCGCCGATGCGGCCCGGGCGGATCCAGCGCGAGTAGACGCCCATCAGGAGCGCGATCGGGATCGTCGCCATCACCGTGAAGGTGCCCCAGGGGCTCTCGGCCAGCGCCTTGACGACGATCAGCGCCAGCACCGCCAGGATGATGACCATGATCAGGAAGGCACCGAACAGGGCGACGACGCCGGGAATCGTGCCGAGCTCGGTCCGGATCAGCTCGCCGAGCGAGCGGCCGTCGCGGCGCATCGAGACGAACAGCACCATGAAGTCCTGCACGGCGCCGGCCAGCACCACGCCGGAGAGGATCCAGAGCAGGCCCGGCAGGTAGCCCATCTGGGCGGCGAGCACCGGGCCGACCAGCGGGCCGGCGCCTGCGATCGCCGCGAAATGGTGGCCGAACAGGACGTACTTGTCGGTCGGGACGTAATCGAGCCCGTCGTTGTGGCGCACCGCCGGGGTCTGGCGGGTCGGGTCGAGCCGCATGATGCGGTCGGCGATGTAGAGCGAGTAGTAGCGGTAGGCGATCAGGTAGACCGAGACCGCCGCGACGACGATCCAGAGGGCGTTGATGCTCTCGCCGCGCTGCGTCGCCACGACGGCGAGGGCGGCGGCCCCAAGCGCGCCCACGAGGGCCCAGGGTCCGTGTTTCCGGACGGCTGTCATCAGGTTTCCTCCCGGCTCCGCCGCCGGGCTGAAAACGGGCTTCGGCGGCTTCCTTCGACTTTCGGGTAAAGGAAACGTCAAAGGCTGCCAATGCGGCCGCGGGTTGGGGACGCTGGGGGAGGATTAGACTTTCGTCGTAGGGATGGATGAGCGGCGGTTCATGCTCGTGTTGCCATGATCTGACAATTCCTCGCTGCGTTCGGGGACCGTCTAACAGGAATCGACTGCCGATTCCTCGCCCCGTGCCCGGAGGTTTGTCCATCCCGCCCGCGACCTCATCCTGAGGTGCGAACAAAGTGAGCTTCGAAGGAGCCCTCCAGAAGTTTTCAAGTGAGCTGGAGGCCGCCTTCGAGGGCCGCTACGCGGCCCCGCAGGATGAGGTCGCGGGTAGGATGGACTTGGCGTTCGACCGTGTCGTCTGCCGTCCTGCTCAACTCGACGGCAACCCCGCCAGAATATGATCGTAATCCAAATTCGCCGTCTCGATGACGATCTGGGTCCGGCTGATCACCCCGAGCTTGCGCAGGATCTCCGAGACGTGAGCCTTCACGGTCGAGTCGCCGACGCCGAGTTCGTGGGCGATCTGCTTGTTGAGCTTGCCCTGGCGGATCATCAGCAGCACCCGGACCTGCTGCGGGGTCAATTCGGCGATGCGCTCGGCGATCGGCGCCTTGCCGGGCTTGCGGCCCGGGGTTTCCGCCGGACCGGCCACTCCCTCGGGCACGAAGACGGCGCCGTTGAGAACGTTGGTGATGGCGCGGATCAGAACCGGCTTGCCGGCGGCCTTGGGCACGAAGCCGGCGGCGCCGTGGGCGAGCGCCTCGCGCACGATGCGCGGGTCGTCGAGGCCCGACACGACGAGCACCGGAATGCGCGGGAAGCGGGTGCGGATGGCGATGAGCCCGTCGAAGCCGTTGACGCCCTGCATCGTGAGGTCGAGGAGCGTCAGGTCGATCGAGCGGCCGCGGGAGAGGGCCGCGCAGGCGCTCTCGATGCCGTCCGCCTCCTCGACCTCGGCGGCCGGGAAGGCGAGACGGACCGCGCTGCTCAGGGCATCGCGGAACAACGGGTGATCGTCGACGATGATCAGGTGCATGTCCGACCCCTCCGCGACGGGCGTCGGCGCTCCGTCCGGCCGTGGAAGAGACACCCCAGGGGCCGGACCGGTCAATCCCACCATCGCAGCGGATCATCCTCTCGCCGGCGCAGAGCCACCGGGCCCGCGCACACGCAGATCGAGCGCAGCAACGTCGCCGCACCCATAAGTCGAGGGAAGAGTTATCATGCGGCCCCTTCAGCAGCCACCATGCTTTGGTATGGATCCTCGACGGGATGTCCGCGCCCTGCACATTGGTCCAATGGTGGCCGGCGCCGACCCGGTCCTATCGTCATGCGACCTCGGCGGCCGAAGGACCTCCTCACCGCGGAGCGGGTGGGAGCGGAGCGTGGCATCTGGCGGCTGCGTCGCGTGGGGCGGCGCGGCCGCCGATCGCGGGGGCGATCTGCCCGTCCGTTCCCCAGCGCAGGCGTGGCCGCCGCACCGGCCGCGCCTGCGCACCCTCACGCCTTTGTTGCCAGCCGCATCCCCGCGCCGCATAATGGCGGCAATGCCGCAACGGAGCCGGCAACACGGGAGGGACCGCTTGGTGCTGGACACCTTGGCGCGGGTCGATTCGGCGCGAACCATGCCGGGCAAGAGTCAGGGCGAGGACACGCGCACGCGTTCGCATCGCTGCGGAATCCAGACCGCCTGGACCGAGGCGGCCGGGGCCGAGGCCGCCGTGGCGGCGCTCGCCGCCTCCCTCGACATCGCCCGCATCGCCCATCTCGTCATCTTCTTCTCGCCGGTCTACGGGGTCGAGGCCCTGAACGCCGCGCTGACCCGCGCCTTCCCGGGCGTGCGGGTCGCCGGCTGCACCTCCTCGGGCGAGATCAGCCCGATGGCCGGGCTCGACCGCGGCCTCGTGGCGATCGCCTTCCCGCACGAGGGGTTCCGCATCGCCTCGACGGTGCTGGAGGCGGTCGACCACCTCGACGCCGAGCGGGCCGCCGCCTCGATCCGCGCGTTGCGCTGCGCCCACGAGCGGATCTCCCGCGGCGGGCAGCGTTTCGCGATCTCGCTCATCGACGGTCTCGCCAATGCCGAGGAGACGGTGATCGCCGCGATCGGGTACGGGCTCGACGGGGTGCCGCTGGTCGGCGGCTCGGCCGGGGACGAGCTCACCTTCTCCGAGACGGCATTGATCCATGACGGGCAGGTGCACCGCCGGGCCGCGATCCTGCTCCTGATCGAGTCCGACTTCCCGGTCGAGATCTTCAAGAACGACAATTTCGAGCCGACCGGCGTCAAGTTCGTCGTCACCGACACCGACCACGAGCAGCGCACCGTGCGCGAGCTCAACGCCGAGCCGGCGGCGGTCGAGTACGCCAACGCGCTCGGCCTCGATCCCGAGGCGCTCACCCCCACGAGCTTTGCCGCGCACCCGCTCGTGGTGCGGGTCGGCGGCGATTATTTCTGCCGCTCGATCCGCCACCTCAACCCGGACCAGTCCTTGAGCTTCCACTGCGCCATCGAGAGCGGCGTGGTGCTGACGCTGGCGCGCCAGAAGGATCTCGTCGAGGCGACCCGGGAGGAGCTGGCCCGGCTCGACGCGCGGCTCGGCGGCGTCGACCTGGTGATCGGGTTCGAATGCGTGCTGCGCCGCCTCGACGCCGAGATCCACCAGGTCCGCCACAGCATCGCCGACCTCTACCGGCACTACAACGTCGTCGGCTTCGAGACCTACGGCGAGCAGTACCGCTCGATGCACCTGAACCAGACCTTCACGGGCATCGCCATCGGCCGGCCCGCCGGCCCGTGAGCGGGACGGACGAGGCGAGGAGCGGGGAGGCGGGCGAGGACGTCGCGGCGCTCCACCGCCGCATCGCCAAGCTGGAGCGCATCAACGCCGCCCTGATGTCCCAGGTCGAGCGCACGATGGACCAGCGCGGCAGTGCCTACTCGCTGTTCCAGACCGCCATCACCCTGGAAGGCCAGGTCCGCTCCCGCACCGAGGAGCTGACGGCGCTGATGCGCAGCCTGGAGCGCTCGAACCTGGATCTGACCGCGGCCAAGGAGGAGGCCGAGCGGGCCAACCGCTCGAAGACCCGCTTCCTCGCCGCGGCGAGCCACGACCTGCTCCAGCCCCTCAACGCGGCGCGGCTGTCGATCTCGGCGCTCGCCGACATGCGGGTGGGACCCGAGGCGCGGACCATCGTCGGCCAGGTCGAGCGCGGCCTGCAGACGATCGAGGACCTGATCAAGACGCTGCTCGACATCTCGAAGCTCGATGCCGGGCTGATCCAGCCGGTGGTGCGGCCGGTGCTCGTCGCCGACGTGCTGGAGAGCGTCGAGGCGAGCTTCGGGCCGCTGGCGGCGCGCAAGGGCCTGCGCCTGTCGGTGCGCGGCGGCCAGGCCTGGGTGGCGACCGACCTCGTGCTGCTCCAGCGCATCCTGCAGAACCTGGTCTCGAACGCGATCCGCTACACCGCCGCCGGCGGCGTGCTGGTGGCGGCGAGGAAGCGGGGCCCGGAGATCCGGATCGACGTGGTCGATTCCGGTGCCGGCATCCCGGCCGACGAGCAGGACCTGATCTTCGAGGAGTTCCACCGCGGCGGTCGCGAGAGCGTCGACGGCGAGATCGCGCTCGGCCTCGGCCTGTCGATCGTGCGCCGCTCGGCCCAGGCGCTCGGGCACCCGTTGAGCCTCGAATCCCGGGTCGGCCACGGCTCGCGCTTCAGCCTGCACCTCACCCCCTGCGCCCCCGAGCCGCCCCGGCCCGCCCCCTCACTGGTGCCGCCGACGAGCCTGACCGGCGCCCGCATCGCGTTGATCGAGAACGACAAGGCGGCGCTCGAGGCCCTGGCGCGGCTGTTCCACGGCTGGGACGCCAACGCCTTCGCGGCCCGCGACCACTTGAGCCTGGTGCGGCTGCTGGGCACGACCTGGAGCCCGGACGTCGTCGTCGCCGACTTCCACCTCGACGGCGGTGCCTGCGGCCTCGACACCGTGGAATGGCTGCGCTCCGTCCACGGCCACGACATCCCGGCGGTGATCACCACCGCCGACCACTCGTCCGAGGTCGAAGCACGGGTGCGGGCGGCGCGCTGCGAACTGGTGCACAAGCCGGTGAAGCCGGCGCAGCTGCGCGCGCTCCTCGCCCATCTGCTGAGCCGCGGCTGAGCGTAGCCGGCTCGGCCGTGACTGTTTCCAAAGTATTTCTGAGTATGTCTGCAGCACGATTCCGCCGTCATGAGCGCGTGGCGGACCATTGTCCTCGCATTGCCCTAAGCCGAACGGATTATACCGAGTGTTTCCAGCGTGTTTCTGACTTGATATTCGCTCGAATGGACTAATCAAAATGAGAAATAGACGGTTGCGCACGCGCAACATACTGCACGAATAAGAGATTGATGCCGCCAGAACGGATTTATTGCCTGCTCGTTTGTGGCATCTCTCCAGAATGCGGGGAGGTCCAGCGTGGCACGGATATTACTGACGGGCGCAACCGGCTTTCTGGGCGGCGCCGTCCTTCACCAGGCCCTGAGCCAGCGCGACGGCACCGAGTGGGTCTGCCTCGTGCGCTGCACCAGCGCCGAGCAGGGCCGCCAGCGGATCGCCGCGCGGCTGTCGCGCTTCACCGACCCGTTCACCGCCCAGCGCCTCGCCCGCGCGGTCGAGGTGGTGCCGGGCGACTTCACCCGCGCCGATCTCGACGCCGACCCGCGGCTCGATTCGGTCACCCACGTGCTGCATCTCGCCGCCGACACCTCGTGGTGGGGCGAGGAGCGGGTCAGCCGCACCAACCACGACGGCACGCTGGCGCTGGCCCGCCGCGCCCGGACCATGCCGCGGCTCGTCCGCTTCCTGCACGTCAGCACCGCGATGATCTGCGGCGCCGAGGCGCCGTCCCTCGTCGAGGAGGCGGCCTATCCCTCGCCCCAGGCGCGCCACCTCGTCGCCTACACGGTCTCGAAGGCGGCGGCCGAGACCTCGCTCGCCGGCAGCTTCGCCGACCTGCCGATCGTGGTCGCCCGCCCCTCGATCGTGGTCGGGCACTCGACCCTCGGGGCGGCGCCGAGTTCCAGCATCCTGTGGGTGATCCGCGCCGCCGACCGGCTGCGCCTGGTGCCGTGCGACCCCGCCAGCGCCGTCGACATCGTCCCGGTCGACTGGGTCGCCGACAGCCTGCTCGGCCTGCTGCGCAAGCCGAAACTGGCGCACACCCTCTACCACATCTCGGCCGGCGAGGGCGCCCGGGCGCGCTGGGACGACCTGATGCGCGCCTTCGCCGCCGCCGACCCCGAGGGCGGCCCGCGCGACGACTTCTCCCGCTTCGACCTCGTCGCCGACCGGGCGCTGCTGCGCCGGCGCTTCTCCGAGACCTTCGGCCTCGACGGCGCCCTGAAGCAGGCGATGCTGCGGGCGGTGCGGGCCTACTACGCCTTCTGCTCCCTCGACCTGACCTTCTCCAACGCGCGGCTCCTGGCGGAAGGTCTCGCGCCGCCGCCGGCCTTCACCGACTACCTCAAGGTCTGCCTGGAGAACGCCCCCGAGATCGCCGAGCAATTCGCCGACGACCTCGAGATGTTCGTGGCGCCGGAGCCGGGTCCGGGCCCCGCGACCGCGCTGCCGCGGATTGCGACCGCATGAACCCGTTCCTGACCCTCGCGGTGGCGATCGGCGCCGAGATCACCGCGACGCTCGCCCTCAAGGCCGCCGACGGGCTCACCCGCCCGGGCCCGACGGTTCTCGTCGCGCTCGGCTACGGCACCGCGCTCTGGCTGATGTCGTCCAGCATGGACATGCTGCCGATCGGGGTCGTCTACGCGATCTGGGCCGGGGTCGGCATGGTCGGTGCCGCCCTCGGGGGCGCCATCCTGTTCGGCGAGCCGGTCACCCCGCTGATGATCCTCGGCATCGGGGTGATCGCGGTCGGCGTCGGCATCCTGGCGGCGGCCCAGGCTCACGCCTGAGGGCGGCTCACCGCGGCCAGCAGTTGCACGGCGCCGTCGATGGCCTCGCGCATCGCGGCCTCGTCCCAGTGCACCCGGGCCAGCACAAAGCCGCCCTCGACGATCGCGATCAGCACCGCGGCGAACGGGGCGGGCTCGATCCCGGGGATGAGGCTGCCGGCCGCCTTCGCCTCCTCCAGGCTCGCGCGAAGCGAGGCCTGGATGCGCCCGAGATAGGCCGCGACCGGCTCGCGCAAGGCCGGCTCCTCCATGGCGGCTTCATTGGCGAGGCGGGCGAGGCGACAGCCGCGCAGCGCATGCCGCTCGCGGGTCAGGTACGCTCGGACACGGTCGAGAGGGGGTGCGGGGGACGCGAACAGCGCGTCGATCCCCGCGATCTCCTCCTCGGCCATCTCGGCGAGCGCCGCGGCCGCGACCTCCCGCTTGCCGGGGAAGTGGTGATAGAGGCTGCCCTGGCCGGCGCCGCTCAGCGCCAGCACGTCCCGCGGGCTCGTCGCCTCGTAGCCGCGCTCCCAGAGCAGCACCTTCGTCGCCGCGACGATCGCGTCGCGCTTCGATGATCCCTGCCGCGCCATGCCGCCTCTCCTGCCGCTAAGCGGAGTTGCGCGGGGCACCCCTACTTAGATTCTCGATCCTGCATCGTTTTCGCCGCCGAACCGGTGACCGCTTCGGCGCATGACGCTCAGAGCGCCTCACGATCGCATTGCAATCGCGACGCTCCCTAAGTCTTTGATTTGCCGCATTGTCTTCGACGAACCGGTACCCACTTCGTCGGAACATGCTCGCGAGCGCGCTATGCCGCGGCCGGGACCTCCAGGCCGGAGCGTCAGGCTGCGCCCGCGAGGTGGGGCGGGGGCGCATCGGCGTATTGGGCGATGCCGTTGCCGAAGGACCAGTTCTCCCGCGCCGTCTCGACGAGGTTCACGAACACGTCCTCCGGCCGCACTCCGGCCGCGCCGAGATTCTCGGTGATGGCGGCGAACAGCGCCTTCTTCTGCGCGACGCTGCGCCCGGTCGAGAGATGGATCTGCACGATCACCAGATCGTCGCTGCGGGCGATCCCGAGATAGTGGGAATCGTAGATCACCTCGTCGAACCGGCCGGAGACGATCTGGAAGCGGTCGTCGGCCGGCACGCCGATGCTGCCGATCAGGGCGGCATGGACGGCGTCCGCGATGGCACGCCGCTCGGATGCGGGGCGTTCGCGCTTCAGGGAGATGTGGACCAAGGGCATCGGAAACCTCCGCGGCTGAGGGAGCAGCCTCGGTTTTTGTACTGTACCTACTAGTATGTATAAATTGCGGCGAGTGCAGCGCTGGTCTGCGTCCCGTTCACCGCTCCAGGAGCGGCGCGTCCTGGCGCGCCTGCCAGCCATGGCGAACCAGTTCCGGATCGGCATGCTCCTCCGCCGGGTAGCCGACGCAGAGATAGGCGATCAGCCGCCAGGCAGCGGGCACGTCGAGGGATGCGGTCACCTCCTCGGGGCACAGGATCGACACCCAGCCGACCCCGAGGCCGCGGATCCGCGCCGCGAGCCAGAAGGTGTGGACCGCCGTCACCGCGGAGTAGCGCAGCATCTCCGGCATGGTGGCGCGTCCGAGCCCGTGGCCGGTCCCCGTCGCCTCGTCGCAGAACACCGCGAGATGCAGGGGCGCCTCGCGCAGGCCCGCGAGCTTGAGGCGGCGGTAGGCCGCGGCCCGCTCGTCGGCGTAGGTCGCCGCCGCGGCCTCGTTGCAGCGGGAAAAACTCGCCGTCACCGCTGCGCGCCGGGCGGGATCCGAGACCCGCACGAAGCGCCAGGGCTGGCTGTTGCCGACCGAGGGGCTGAGGCCGGCGAGCGCCAGGCATTCCCGGACATCGTCCTCCGGCACCGGATCGGGGCGAAAGCGCCGGACGTCGCGGCGCCAGGCGACCAGCTCCGCGAAGCGGGTGCGAAATTCAGCCCCGAAGTCCGGCGTCGCGGTCATCGCCGGGCCAGATCCCCGAGCAGGCTCGCCGCCACCGAGACCTTCGATACCGTCAGGCCCGAGGCGGCGATGGCCGCGACCGCGGTGCGGATGCGGGCGAGCGAGGCGCCGCGGGCCTGGCCCCACTCCTCGACCGCGGCGGCCCCCTCCGCCTCGTACGCCGCGGCCTCGGCTGTGAGTGCCCGGTGGGCCGAGGCGATGCCGGCGACCGCGCGCTCCAGGGCGATGCGGTCGAAGGTGTCGGCCACCGGCACCGCCCGGGCGGCGGCCGAGAGGGCGTTGAGGCGGAAGAGGTCTGCGACCGCGAAGTGGGTCGCGGCGATCGCCGCCGGCGGGCGCCCGGTCGCCTCGGCGACCTGGACGATGTCGGGCGCGGCGCCGAGCTCGCTCAAGGCCGCGAGGCGGGAGGCCAGGGCCTCCGGCACGCCGTGGTCGACGAGAGTCCGGATGCGCCGGGCCAGCGCCTCGGCGGCGGCCGGCGGCAGGGCGCCCGGTAGGGCCTCCGAGACCGCCGCGATGCCGTCGCGGTAGCGCTGCACTGCCGCCTCGATGCCGCCGGGCGCGGCCTCGTCGTTGCGGATGAACCAGACCATGCGCTGGCGCAGGAGGTCCTGCAACTCGGCGTAGAGGGCGAGCTGCTGGTCGCCGGAAATCGCGCCGTCGAGCGCGTCCACCGCCTTGTTGAGGTCGATCAGCCCGAAGGCGTCGCGGGTCACCGCGTAGGCCGCGGCGATGGACGGGGCCTCGGCACCGGTCTCGTCGGCCAGCCGGCTGACGATGGTCGGCCCGCCGCGGTTGACGATGGCGTTGGCGAGGCTGGTGGCGATGATCTCCCGGCGCAGGCGGTGGCCCTGCACCGCGTCGGGGTAGCGCGCGACCAGGACAGGTGGGAACGAGCGCTCCAGCTCGCGGGCGAGGTAGGGATCGTCCGGCACCGCGCTGTCGAGCAGCGCGTCCTTGAGCGCGAGCTTGGCGTAGGCGAGCAGCACCGCCAGTTCCGGCCGGGTCAGGCCTTCGCCGCCCTGCGCCCGCTCGGCGAGGCTTGCGTCCGAGGGCAGGAACTCGACGCCGCGGTCGAGGCGGTGATCGGCCTCCAGGCTCTGCATCAGCCGGGCGGCGAAGCCCGTCTCGGTCGCGGCGGAGCGCTGGGCGAGGGACAGGGCGAGGGTCTGGAGCTGGTTGTTGCGCAGCACCAGGTCGGCCACCGCCTCGGTCATGCCGGAGAGGAGCGCGTTGCGGCTCTCCGGGCTCAGGCGGCCGTCGCGCTCGGGCGTCGCCAGCGCGATCTTGATGTTGACCTCGACGTCCGAGGTGTTGACGCCGGCCGAGTTGTCGATCGCATCGGTGTTGAGGCGCACGCCCCGGCGGGCGGCCTCGATCCGGCCGCGCTGGGTGAGGCCGAGATTCGCGCCCTCGCCGACGACCCGGGCGCGCAGCTCGGAGCCGGTGATGCGGATCGCGTCGTTCGCCCGGTCGCCGGCCTCGTCGTCGCTCTCGGAGGTGGCGCGCACGTAGGTGCCGATGCCGCCGAACCACAGGAGGTCGACGGGTGCCCGCAGGATCGCCTGCATCACCTCGGCGGGCGTCGCCTCCGCCCGGTCGAGGCCGAGGCGGGCCCGGATCTGGGGAGAGAGCGGCACGGTCTTGGCCTGGCGCGAGAACACCCCGCCGCCCGGAGAAATCTTCGACCGGTCGTAATCGGCCCAGGACGAGCGGGGCAGGTCGAACAGGCGCTTGCGCTCGGCGAAGGCGGTCGCGGCGTCGGGATCGGGGTCGAGGAAGATGTCGCGGTGGTCGAAGGCGGCCACGAGCTTCAGGCAGCGCGACAGCAGCATGCCGTTGCCGAACACGTCGCCCGACATGTCGCCGACGCCCGCCACCGTGACCGGCTCCGCCTGGATGTCGATGTCGACTTCACGGAAATGGCGCTTGACCGCCTCCCAGGCGCCGCGGGCGGTGATGCCCATCTGCTTGTGGTCGTAGCCCTGGCTGCCGCCGGATGCGAAGGCGTCGCCGAGCCAGTGATGCGCCTCCAGCGAGAGGGCGTTGGCGACGTCCGAGAAGGTGGCGGTGCCCTTGTCGGCGGCGACCACCAGATAGGCGTCGTCGTCGTCGTGCCGCACGGTGGCGGGCGGCGGCACGATCTTGCCGCCGACGATGTTGTCGGTGAGCGAGAGGAGCGTCCGGATGAAGATCCGGTAGCTCTCGGTGCCCTCCTGCATCCAGGCCTGGCGGTCGCTGGCCGGCGGCAGGCGCTTGGGGAAGAAGCCGCCCTTCGCGCCGACCGGCACGATCACGGCGTTCTTGACCTGCTGCGCCTTGACGAGGCCGAGCACCTCGGTGCGGAAATCCTCCGGCCGGTCGGACCAGCGCAGGCCACCGCGGGCGATGTAGCCGAAGCGCAGGTGCACGCCCTCGACTCTGGGGCTGTAGACGAAGATCTCGAATAGCGGCCGCGGCAGCGGCATCCCGTCGACGCGCGCGCAGCGGAACTTGAACGCGATCGTCTCGGGCGGCAGGCCGTTGCGGCCGATCTGGAAGAAGTTCGTGCGCTGCGCCGCCTCCACGAGATTCACGAAGCGGCGCAGGATCCGGTCCTCGTCGAGGCTGGTGACCCCGGCGAGATCCGTTTCGATCTCGGCCCGCACGGTCTCCTGTGCGGCCGCGCGGTCGCCGTCGCGGCGCGGGTCGAAGCGGGCGTAGAACAAGGCGACCAGGCGCCGGGCAAGGCCCGGGTGGCGCGCCAGCGTCGCCGCGAGGTAGTCCTGGCCGTAGCGGATGCGGAGCTGGCGCAGGTAACGCCCGAGCGCCCGGACCAGCGCGACGTCGCGCCAGCCGAGCCCGGCCTCCAGCACCAGGCGGTTATAGGCATCCGACTCGGCGAGGTCGCGGGCGAGCGCGAGCAGGGCCGCCTCGACCGGGCCTTCCACCGCCGCGACGTCGATCGCGCCGCCGCCGGCACGCTCCAGCACCATGTCGTGCAGCCAGACCCGCGCGCCGGTCCCTTCGGGCTTGAGGCGGTAGGAGCGCTCGTCGATGACCCGGAAGCCGAGATTCTCCAGCACCGGCACCCGCTCGGAGAGGGGCAGGGCGGTCCCGCGGGAAAACACCTTCAGGCCGATCCGCGTGTCGGGATCGCCGGGCCGGCGAAACAGGTCGACCGCCCGGGGCTGGCCCTCCGAGATCCGCTCCAGGATCGCGATGTCCGGCAGCGCCTGGGCGCCGGCATACATCTCGCGGTAGCCCGCCGGGAAGGCATCGGCATAGACCGCGGCGAGGCCCCGCGCGTCGCCGCCGCGGGTCTCGGCCAGAGCCTCGCGCAGGGAATCGGCCCAGGTGCGGGACAGCGCGCTGATGCCGGCCTCGAGTGTCGCGGCGTCGATCTCCTCCGGCGGCGCGCCCGGGGTCGCCACGATGACGTGGAGGCGGGCGAGCGGCCCCTCCGGATAGTCCGGCGCGATGGTCGAGAGCCGTCCTCCCAGTTGCTCGGCGAGGAAGGCGCCGATCCGGGCCTGGAGCCGCGCGTCGGTGCGGTCCTTCGGCAGGTAGGCGATCAGCGAGACGAAGCGGCCGAACTTGTCGGGCCGCGCCAGCACCCGCACCCGCGGCCGGTCGGCGAGGGAGACGATGGCGAGCGCAAAGCGCAGGAGCAGGCCGGGCTCGATCTGAAAGAGGTCGTCGCGCGGATAGGTCTCGAGCACGTGGACGAGGGAGCGCCCGGCATGGCTCGTCGGGTCGAGCCCGGCCTTGACGAGCACCGCCGCCACCTTGCGGCGCAGGTACGGCACCTCCTCGGCCCGGCTCGCATAGGCGCTTCCGGTGAACAGGCCGACGAGGCGCAATTCACCCGAGAGCTGCCCGTCGCTCGCGAACAGCTTGATCGCCACGAGGTCGAGATGGGCCTGCCGGCGCACCCGCGAGCGCAGGCTCGCCTTGGTCACCATCAGCGCCTCCGGTCCCTCCAGGAAGGCGCGGATCTCCGGCGTCACCGCCACCATGGCGTCGCCGCGGCGCAGGACCTCGACGGCGGGATCGCGCAGGAGGCCGAGGCCGCTGCCCTTGACGCCAGCATGGTCGGCCCCGCCCGCGTCGCGGTATTCGCGCAGGCCGAGCAGCACGAAATGCCCGTCGCGCAACCAGTCGAGGAAGGCGCGGGCCTCCGCCCGCTCCTCCGGCGCCAGGGGGGAGGGCGCGTCGGTATAGGCCGCCGCCGCCTCGGCCAGCCGCTCGACCATGGCGGTGTGGTCGGCCGCCGTCACGGCGACGTCGGCGTAGACCCGGGCCAGGCTGGCAGCGAGCGTGGCGCGGGCGGCCTCGTCGTCGATGCGGTCGAGATGGACGTGGATGAAGCTCTCGCGGGCGAGAGCCCCCGCCTCGCCGCTGGCCCCGTCGCCGGCTTCCTGCGCCGTGGTCTCGCCGACGACCCGCACCAGGGCGCCCTCCGCATCGCGCTCGACGCCGAGGATCGGGTGGGCGACGAGGCGGGGCTGGTAGCCGCGGGCGACGAGTTCGGCGAGCGTCGAATCGAGCAGGAACGGCCGGTTGGCGTTGACCGCCTCCAGCACCGTGAGGTCGCGCCGACGCCCGCCCAGCTCCACCTCGATGTCGGAGAGGCGCACCGCGCTGATCGTCCGGCCGGGCCGCGCCGCGGCGAGGTGCGCCCTCGCGGCGAGCGCCAGGTCGGCCAGGGCCTCGGGTGGGTAGGGGGTCAGGTCCTCCGGCGCGACGCGGCCGAAGAGGTCGCGGACGAAGCCTCCGGGTCCTCCCCTGTCCTCGGCGAAAGCCGCCGCGGCGGCGATCAGGTCGGTGCGGCTGGCCTTCGCTTCGGGGGTCGCGGTCGCGGTCGAGGGTTCCACGTCAGCTCGTCCTCTGCCGAGGTTGATGGTCGGAGCGGTGGCACAGCGTCGCGACCCCCGCAACCCCGGCCTCGCCTGCGCGCAGCAAACTGCCTATAGAGGAGGCACGATGACGGGGAGGGCACGGGCATGAGCGGCGGCAGGAAGAAGGCGGGCGCGAAGCCCGAGGTCGGCGAGCGGCCGGCGCCGCAGGAGACCGAGGGCACCGTGATGGCCCTCGATCTGCCCCCCTCGCCCGATCTGTCGCCGGAGATGCGGGCCTATTTCGACAAGTGTCGCGAGAAGATCGGCTTCGTGCCGAACGTGCTGCTCGCCTACGCCCACGACAGCGCCAAGCTCGAGGCCTTCGCCGCGCTCTACAACGACCTGATGCTGGCGCCCTCCGGCCTGTCGAAGCTGGAGCGCGAGATGATCGCGGTGGCGGTGTCGAGCGTGAATCGCTGCTACTACTGTCTCACTGCGCACGGCGCCGCGGTCCGCAGCCTCTCGGGCGATCCGGTGCTGGGCGAGATGATGGCGATGAACTACCGCGCCGCCGACCTCTCGGACCGCCACCGCGCCATGCTCGACTTCGCGGTGGCGCTGACCGAGGCGCCCTGGACCATCGAGGAGGAGGACCGCGAGGCGCTGCGCGATGCCGGCTTCTCCGAGCGCGACCTGTGGGACATCTCGGCGGTGGCGAGCTTCTTCAACATGTCGAACCGCATGGCCTCGGCCGTCGACATGCGCCCGAACCGCTCCTACCACGGCGAGGCGCGGAGCCTGCCCGACCCGGACGAAGCCTGACCGGTCACCCGGTTGCCGCATTGTCGGCGTAAGCGCCCTCGTCGAGCATGGAATGGGTCGAGCACGCCTGCGGCGCATCGGCCGAGCGGGAGCGGTGGATGGCGTACCAGGCGAAGTCGGCGCTCGAGGTCCAGCTGGACGTGCTCGGCGCCCTCATGGTGCGCGACATGCGCACCCGCTTCGGCGGCACGATGTGGGGCTACGGCATCGCGGTCGCCTGGCCCTGCGCCCACATCCTCGTCATCACCGCCATCTACGCCGTCATGAAGAAGCCGACGCCGATCGGCGACAGCATCGTGCTGTTCGCCGTATCCGGCCTGTCTCCCTACATCATCCTCAACTACATGTCGCGGAAGATGATGGAGGGGCCGATGATGAACAAGCAGTTGATATATTTTCCACAAGTCAAATTCTTCGACGTCGTGATGTCGCGGGCCATCGTGGAACTTTGTACCAGCAGCCTCAGCATATTCCTGGTTTTCTTCATCGCGGCATGCTGCGGCGCGCATGTCGTGCCCAGGGATCCTTATGCTTTCTGTGAAAGCATGCTCCTCTCGCTCTGTTTTGCAATGGGAGTGGGATTTTTTAACGTCTTCATCTCGCAAATGCTTCCGCCATGGCTGATTATTTTTGTCGTTCCCGTTCTCATCATCTACTTCACGAGCGGAACGGTCATCGTGGTCGAGTCGATGCCGGCAATCATTTATGAGTACGTGCAGTGGAACCCGCTCATGCACATCGTCAAGGTGTGCCGGTCGGCTTTCTATCCGGGTTACGGGGCGGATGCCGATATCTCGTTCGTGCTCATCGTCAGCGGCGCGATGGCGCTGATCGGTCTCCTGGGCATCCGCTTCGTGGTTCCGCGCTTCCTCAACTGAGGGCGGGCCGCGCAAGGTCGTGCCTCGGCGCCTGAGGACGGGCCGACGGCACGTGCGCCGTCGGACGCGCTCAGCCGTCCCGCCGCTCCGATCCGGATCGACCTGTATGCCGTTCATACGATTTCCGACCAATTGCTTCAGGCGATCCTGTCGGATCGCTTACGCAACGCGGGCATCGGCTTCGCTCAAGCCTGTGAAGCCCGCCGCTTCACCGCGCGGGCTTGTGATACGATGTCCGGAAGGGTCCTTCCGGACATCGTATCATTGATGATGCAGAGGGCGCGGGCGGCCGCTCGCCGGGGGGCGAGTGCGCTAGAGCGCTGTGCGATCGGCCTGCAACGGCCAAGTTGGTTAGGGCGTTGGCTGGGTGAAGGAGCCAGCGATGACCTCACCCTTGTCCGTCGATCTGCGTGAGCGTGTGGTGTCCGCTGTCATAGCGGGTGCGTCCTGCCGCCAGGCTGGCGAGCGGTTCGGTGTCAGCGCCGCCAGCGTCAGTCGCTGGCACGCCCGCCATCTCCGGGACGGCCACGTCCGACCCAAGCCGATGGGCGGCGACCAG
This sequence comes from Methylobacterium sp. 17Sr1-1, assembly GCF_003173775.1. Taxonomy (NCBI): domain Bacteria; kingdom Pseudomonadati; phylum Pseudomonadota; class Alphaproteobacteria; order Hyphomicrobiales; family Methylobacteriaceae; genus Methylobacterium; species Methylobacterium sp. 17Sr1-1. Next base: position 683,441 of record NZ_CP029552.1, read on the forward strand.
CGCTCGCACGTCATCGAGGCTCACGCCTCGCGGATCCTGAAGCTGTGCGAGAAGCGCGGCAACATCGTGCTGTCGGAACTGCGCGACGCCTTGGCCGAGCAGGGCGTCACCTCCAGCACCAGCAGCCTGTCGCGCTTCCTGGCCCGCCATTGCATCACCCGTAAAAAGGGGCGCTCCACGCCGCCGAGCAGGACCGTCCGGACGTAGCGCAGGCCCGCCAGGCGTGGTTCGAGGGCCAACTCGATCTCGATCCGGACCGTCTGGTGTTCATCGACGAGACGGCGGCCTCAACCCGGATGGCGCGCCGCTATGGTTGGGCCCCGCGCGGCCAGCGCTGTCGCCTGCCGATGCCGTGCGGGCACTACAAGACCACCACTATCACGGCGGCTCTGCGCACGAGCGGCCTGACGGCGACGGCGATCTTCGAGGGGGCCACCAACGGCCGGCGCTTCCTGGACTACGTCACCGACACTCTGGTCCCGGCGCTCCGGCCAGGCGACACGGTGATCCTCGACAACCTCCAGGCCCACAAGGTGGCGGGCGTGCGCGAGGCCATCGCGGCGGCCGGCGCGCGGGTGGTGTACCTGCCGCCCTACAGCCCGGAGTTCAATCCGATCGAGCAGGCCTTCGCCAAGCTCAAGACGTTGCTGCGCACCGCGGCCGCGCGCACGGTAAAAGCGCTGCAGGACGCGATCGAGCAAGCCTTCGCCGCCTTCACCCCGCAGGAGTGCCGCAACTACATCAATGCAGCCGGATACCAGAATGACCACTACGTTTCAGACTGATCGGGCGACGCTCTAGGCAGAAAGCTCGGGCAAGTCTCCGGACGCGACGATCGATCGTCGGGATCGACGAGTTCTGTCGCGAGGCGGGTGGCGGGTTGCCATGGTGGAGGCGCAGGCGCGCCGCTCGGTCGCAAGATCGCGGCATCCATCGCGAATGCAAAGAACCGCGGGTCGATCGGGACGAGTTCAGAAAACTTTGCTCTCCGCGCGCAATCGCGTCCGGGAGAGCGATGATCCTGCCGCCAGGATCCCGGCATCCCGCACGAAGGCGGGATGGTGCGGCCGAGAGGACTCGAACCTCCACTGGTTGCCCAACTAGCACCTCAAGCTAGCGCGTCTACCAATTCCGCCACGGCCGCGGAGCGTGCTGGACATCAAAAAACGGTCCAGCCGAAGTAAAAAGCCTTACAATAACGATCGTCAGAACCACGAAGCGGCTCGACGCATCGGCAACCTTGCCCGGCTCACGGTCTCGACGAGGATCGAGACGCTCACGCCGAACCCGGTTCCCACCCGGTCCCGCTGCGGTCGAAGACCCGGCGGGATGGATGGTGCGGCCGAGAGGACTCGAACCTCCACTGGTTGCCCAACTAGCACCTCAAGCTAGCGCGTCTACCAATTCCGCCACGGCCGCGGAGTGCTTGATTGTCGCCGGAACCGGCGGGGCGGGGGTGAGACCCGTCCGAAGCGAGGCTGCGAATACCAGTCCCCTCCGGGGGACGCAAGCGCCCCGATGCGGATCCGGCGAACATTCTCGCCTAGAGCGCCTCCGACAGGGCGTTGAGCAGGCCGGCGCTGCCGTCGCCGATGCGGACGCCCGGCTCGCGCACCACCTCGGCCTTGCGGATCAGCTCGGTGACCTCCACGGAGATGCGGTTGCCGGTGACCACGATCTGCCCGCGGGCGATCGGGTGGTTGTTGGCGAGGATCTCGACCATATCGGAGTCGGTGGAGTCGAGCTCGATCACCGCGCCGCGGCCCATGCGCAGCAGCATGTGGATCGGCATCCGGGTCCGCCCGAGCACGACCGCGAGGTCCACCTTGAGAATGTCGAGTACCGGCAACGGACGCACCCACCCTGACGACGAGACGATGCGACAACAATCCGATCTTATGGTGAAGCCTTGGTAAACGACCGGCTCGCCACCGCCCCGGACAGCCTCCTGCCCGCCCCCGGCAGCCCCCCCGTCGAGTGGGTGGTCCGCGACGCGCTTCTCGACTACCGCGAGGCGGAAGCCGCGATGGAGGCGCGGGCCGCCGCCATCGTCGAGGGCCGCGCCCTGGAGCGCGTCTGGCTCGTCGAGCACCCGCCGCTCTACACCGCCGGCACCTCCGCCAAGGCGGCCGACCTGGTGGCGCCGGAGCGCTTCCCGGTCCACCGCACGGGCCGGGGCGGGCAATACACCTATCACGGCCCCGGCCAGCGGGTGGCCTACGTGATGCTCGACCTCAACCGGCGCCGACCGGACCTGCGCGCCTACGTGGCCGCCCTGGAGGCCTGGCTGATCGCGACCCTCGAGGCGTTCACGGTCCGCGGCGAGCGCCGGGAGGACCGGGTCGGCGTCTGGGTGCGCCGGCCGGAGAAGGGGCCGGGCGTCGAGGACAAGATCGCGGCGATCGGCATCCGGGTGCGGCGCTGGGCGACCTTCCACGGCATCAGCCTCAACGTCGAGCCGGACCTGTCGCACTTCTCCGGCATCGTGCCCTGCGGCGTGCGCGAGCACGGCGTCACCAGCCTGGTCGATCTCGGCCGGCCGGTGACGATGCTGGAGGTCGACGCGGTGCTGCGGGCGCGCTTCGAGGCGATCTTCGGGCCCACGGTGCTGGTCGATGACGATGAGCGGGCTTAAGCCGGACAGAAGCGGGTTCCGCGGTTTCCACCCCGGCCGGACTTGCTCTAGAGTGGCGACGATGACCGCGGCGACGACCCGGCCGCCTCGACCGGCGTCCGGTCGCGCCGCAGCCGGGCGCGGCTCCAGGTCCTTGATTCTGCTGCATCGTCCGGCGAACCCGTGACCGGTTCGCCGGACGATGCCCTCGGCGGGCGGCCCCGGCCCGCGCATCACGGAGGTCCGCCCGTGCCGGATGTCCCCGCGCCAGTGCCGGCCGCCGAGGCGCCGGGGGAGGCCGGGATGCCGCGTGCCGCGCTCCTGGAGGTTCTCGCGGCCGCTCCCCTGCCGTCCCTGCTGGTCGCGTCCGGCCCCGCGGGCGAGGTGCGTTTCGCCAACCCGGCCGCCCACGCGCTGCTCGCGGCAACGCCCGCCGACGTCGCGTCCCTGACCGTCGCGGCTCTCGGTGCCGAGCCCGAGGCCGAGGCGCGTTTACGGGCGTTCCTCGCCTCCGGCGGCCCGGGCAGCGCCGAGGTGCTGCTGCGCCGGCGCGACGGGGCGACGCTCTGGGGGCTCGTCCACCTCTCGCCGCTGCCGGGGCCGGACCCGCTGCAACTGGTCCAGATCGTCGAGACCTCGCGCCGCCGCGACCTCGAAGCGGCGCTCGGTCTCGCGCAGAGGCGCGAGGCGCTCGGCCAGCTCACCAACGGCGTCGCGCACGAGTTCAACAACCTCCTGCAGATCCTGGTCGGCTACGTCGACGGCCTGCGCCGGCGCCTCGGCGAGCATCCGGACGCCTTCGTGCAGCGGGCGCTCAGCCGCTCGACCGACGCCGCCGAGCGCGCCTCTACGCTCACCCGCCACCTCCTGGCCTTCTCGCGCCGGCACCGGCCGGAGCCCCGGCCGGTCGACCTCAACGGGTTGCTGCGCGAGCACCGGGAGCGGGCCGCGAGCCTGCTGGGGGAGGGGGTCGGCCTCGAGCTCGACCTCGCCGCGGACCTATGGATCGCCTGCATCGATCCCGTCCAGACCGAGCTGATCCTGCAGATCCTGCTGGGCAACGCCGCCGAGGCGATGCCGGCAGGCGGGCGCGTCACGGTTCAGACCCGCAACCACGGTGGCGAGGGCGTGGCCGCCGACGGCGCCGCCGGGCGCCACGTCGCGCTGACCGTGGCGGATACCGGCGCCGGCATGCCGCCGGAGGTACTGGCCCGGGCGCTGGAGCCGTTCTTCACCACCCGCGAGCCCGGCCGCGGCACCGGCCTCGCCATCCTCAACGCTCTGGTCAAGCGCCAGAACGGCGCCGTCGCCCTGCGCAGCAGCCCGGGCGAGGGGACGGTGGTGCGCCTCACCTTCCCGGCCGCCGAGATCCCGCGGCCGCGGTCGCAACGAAGTGCCACCGGTCGCTAATCCCTGTCATCGCAAAAATTTATCGCTTGGCAGATCTGACACGGATCGGCGACTCTTCATCGGGTGTAGTTGCGAACAGGGCGGCATTCCGCACGATGCCTCCCTTCTACTGCGCCACCCGCGCCCCCATATGCATGGCAGGGGGCGGGACGCCCCTCACTGGTGATGGCACGAGGCGATACGAACCGATGATGAGCACCTTCTCCCGCGGCCGCCGGACGGCGGTGGCCTTCGGCCTGGCGGCCCTGATGGCCGTGGCGGCGACGGCCGGCGAGGCGCGTCCCGGCAGCGGCTCCTCGATGGGCTCGCGCGGCTCCAAGACCTACTCGGCCCCGCCCTCCACCGCGACCGCCCCCGGCGCCCCGGCGCCGATGCAGCGCTCGATGACGCAGCCCGGCTCGCAGATGGGCGCCCCGGCCGCTCCCCAGCGGCGCTTCGGCGGCGGGTTCTTCGCCGGCCTGCTCGGCGCGGGCCTGCTCGGCGCGCTGATCGGCGGCGGGTTCTTCGGCGGCCTCGGCGGCATCGCCTCGTTCCTCGGCCTGCTGCTCCAGGTCGGCCTCCTGATCGGCGTGGTGATGCTGGTCCTGCGCTTCTTCCGCCGCCGCCAGGCCGAGCCGGCCATGGCGGGCGCCTACAACCGCAGCGGCCCGGCGGCTGGCCCCGGTCCCGGCGGTCCGCTCGGCGGCAAGGGCCTGGGCGGCTTGGGTTCCGGTCTCGGCGGCGGTGCCGCCGCTGCGCAGGCTCGCCCGGCCCAGCGCGACGAGGTCGGCATCGGCCCGCAGGATTTCGAGGCCTTCGAGCGCACGCTCGGCCAGGTCCAGCTCGCCTACGGCGCCGAGGACGCCGCCACCCTGCGCCGCCTGACGACGCCGGAGATGTTCGGCTACTTCGGCGAGGAGATCCGGGCCAACGCCGCCCGCGGCGTGGTCAACAAGATCGCCGACGTGAAGCTGCAGCAGGGCGACCTCGCCGAGGCTTGGCGCGAGGGCCCGGTCGACTACGCCACCGTGGCGATGCGCTACACCCTGCGCGACGCGCTGATCGACCGCGCCAGCGGCCGGGTCGTCGAGACCAACCCGCCCGAGGCGACGGAGGTCTGGACCTTCATGCGCGAGCGCGGCGGCCAGTGGGTGGTCTCGGCCATCCAGCAGACCCGGTAACGGAGGGTCGCGGGGAGCGACGCTCCCCGCGACCCTCGGCGAAGCCCTCGCTCCCTGGCGGATCGGGGGCTTTTGTTTTTCTCGGTCAGGCGTTGTCAGGAAGGTTTCGCCGGCGGGACCCGTCGAGATAGCGGGAAGGCGCAAAACTCCTCTCTCACTTGCGACCTCATCCTGAGGTGTGACCGTAGGGAGCCTCGAAGGAGGGCTGTAGAAGTCTCCGCGATCCTTGAAGCCCTCCTTCGAGGCTCCGCGATCGTCGATCGCTCCGCACCTCGGGATGAGGTCGCGAGCGCGAGGAGCTTAACAAAAACCGCCGACCGGGCTCTTACAGTACCCGCGCCATCGCCACGAACCCCTCGACCGGCACCTCCTCGGCCCGCGCCGTCTCCGGGATGCCGGCGGCCGCGAGCAGGCGGGCGGGGTCCGGGGTCGCGGCCTTGAGGCTCTGGCGCAGCATCTTGCGGCGCTGGCCGAAGGCGGCGCCGGTCACGGCTTCGAGCGCCCGGACCCGGCAGGGCAGGGGCTCCGCTCGCGGCACCAGCCGCACCACGCTCGACGTCACCTTCGGCGGCGGCACGAAGGCCGAGGGTGGCACGTCGAACAGGATGGTGGCCTGGCTGCGCCAGCCGCACAGCACGCCGAGCCGGCCGTAATTCGCCCGGTCGCCCTCGTCGGCGACGATGCGCTCGGCCACCTCGCGCTGGAACATCAGGGTCAGGGACTCCCACCAGGGCGGCCAGGCCTCCGAGGTGAGCCAGCCGGTGAGGAGCGGCGTGCCGACATTGTAGGGGAGGTTGGCGACGATGCGGGCCGGGCCGTCGCCGATCAGCGGTCTGGGATCGAATGCGAGCGCGTCGGCCTCCACCACCTCCAGGCGGCCGGGATAGTGCGCGGCGATCTCGGCGAGCGCCGGCAGGGCGCGGGGATCGCGCTCGATCGCGATGACGCGGGCCGCGCCGTGCATCAGGAGCGCTCGGGTCAGGCCGCCGGGGCCGGGGCCGACCTCGACCACCGTCACGCCCTCGAGCGGACCCGAGGACCGGGCGATCCGGCCGGTGAGGTTGAGGTCGAACAGGAAGTTCTGGCCGAGGGAGCGGCGGGGCAGCAGGTCGTGCGCCTGCACCACCTCCCGCAGCGGCGGCAGACCGTCCGGGGAACTCACGCCGTACCTCCGTCCCGGGGTCGGGTCAGCCGCCCGGCGAGCTTCAGGGCCGCGATCAGGCTGTCGGGCTTCGCCAGCCCCTTGCCGGCGATGTCGAAGGCGGTGCCGTGATCGGGCGACGTGCGCAGGAAGGGCAGCCCGAGAGTCACGTTCACCCCCTCGTCGAAGGCGAGCGTCTTGATCGGAATCAGTGCCTGGTCGTGGGTCGGGGCGAGCGCGACGTCGTAGGTGGCACGCGCCCGGGCGTGGAACAGGGTGTCGGCGGGGTGCGGTCCGGTGATGGCGATGCCCTCCGCCCGCAGGCGTTCGATCGCCGGCGCCAGCACGTCGCGGTCCTCCGTGCCCATCGTGCCGGCCTCGCCCGCATGCGGGTTGAGCCCGGCGAGAACGAGGCGCGGCGAGGCGAGGCCGAAGCGGGTCCGCATGTCGTGCGCGACGATGCGGGCGGTCTCGACCACGAGGTCGGCCGTCAGCAACTCGGGCACCCGGCGCAGGGCCACGTGGATCGTCACCGGCACGACCGCCAGCGCCTCCGACCACAGCAGCATCACGGGCGTCGGCGGGACCTCGCCCGGCGCGGCGGCGAGCGCCGCCAGGTACTCGGTGTGGCCGGGATGGCGAAAACCCGCCTCGTAGAGCACGTGCTTGGCGATCGGGTTGGTGACGAGGGCCGGCGCCCGGCCGACCCGCACCAGCCGCACCGCCTCCTCGATCGACGCCAGCGTCCCGGCGGCGCTCGCGGGATCGGGCCGGCCGGGCTCGGCCGCGACGGTGATCCCGTCCGGCAAGCGCATCACCGGGAGGGCACGGGCGAAGGCGTCGGCGGCCGTCTCGGGGTCTGCGTCGGCGAGGGGGATTTCGAGGCCGAGCCGGGTGGCGATCCTTTCGAGGAAATCCGGATCGCCGATAACGAAGAACGGCGCCAGGCCGTGCTCCTCCCGGGCGAGCCAGGCCCGCAGGGTGATCTCCGGGCCGATCCCGGCCGGATCGCCCTGTGTCAGCGCGAGGGCTGTGGTCATCGCGGGGATCCTCGTCCGTGGTGGCGCATCCCCGCGCCATGACATCCCGGCTTCCGCCGGGCAAGCCGCCTCAGGGCCGGGTCGCCCGTCCCGTCACCGGGCCGTGGCGATGCCGTCCGCCGTCGTGGTGGTGCTGAGGTTCTGGCGGAAATTCGCCTCGCCGAGGGTGCGCAGCTCGATCCGCAGCAGGAAGGTGCGGTTGCGCTCGCGCAGGCCCGACGCCGTCTCGATCGGCGAGGACAGGTAGTTGAGCGAGATGGTGGTGCACTCGTCGCGGTAGCCGAAGCCGAGGCCCGACGAGGAGACGTAGAACTTGTCCGCCCGCTCGTAGGTCGGCGCCGTGCCGACCGGGTTGAGGAAGTAGGCCTGGGCCGCCGTGGCGTAGAACTCGCGCACCTGGAGGTAGTGCGAGAGGTCGAACAGCACCGAGCCGGTCACGAACCAGTTCGGCGTGATGTTGTAGAGCGCCGAGGCCTGCAGGCCCTCGCGGCGGCGGTCGTAGCCGAGCTCGGGCTGCGCCTCGTAGCGGGCGTAGAGCAGCGAGGTCTCGAGCGGCAGGAACGGCGCGAACTTCGCCGTCACGCCAGCCTCGAAGCGCTTGAGCGCGAAGGTCGAGTTGTCGAACCGGGCCCGGGTGATGAAGCTGATGTTCTGGTTCGGCGAGACCTGGAGGCGCGAGACGAAGTCCGACTGGGCGGTCTCGAGGCCGGAATCGCGGCCGACATTGGCGATGTCGCCGCGGCGGAACGAGTTGACGCCGGCGAGCGCGAGGGACTCGCCGAACATCGCGTTCATGTAGAAGCCGTTGCGGCCGGTGATCGCGTACTCGGCGCCGATATTGGCGCGCACGCCGCCTTCGACCCGGTCGTAGCCGGAGAACTTGTCCCACTCGAACAGCGAGGTGTCGTCGAAGACGAGGCTCTGGGCGTCCTCGTTCGGCAGACGGCCGATATGGGTCTCGCTCGGCCGCGCGATCACCTGGACGATCGGCGACACGGTGTGGACCCCGAGCGGGCCCATATCGGCGACGAAGGGGTAGCGGTATTCGAGGCCGACCGCCGGCATCACCCGGCCGGAAAAGTTCGATTCCGGCGAGAACAGGTTCGAGACCTCGGGGTTCTGGTAGCCGGTCGTGTTCGGGTTCACGAAGAACGCGTCGCCGCGCAGGTAGGCGAAGGGCTGCCAGCGCTGGCCGAACTCGTCGGTGAAGGTGCGCCGCCACGACACCTGGGCGGTCGCCCGCGTGGTGTCGCCGGCGAGCCCGCTCACCAGGCACTGCCCGCGCTCGAACACCGAGCAGGTGCTGTAGAGCGGGAACGAGATCCCGTTGACGCTCGGGCTGAGCAGGTAGGTCCCGGTGCGCGGGATCTGGGTGTACTGCGTCGCCTCGCGGGTCAGGTGGGTGAAGTTGCCCTGGAACCGCACCTCGCCGCCGATCGGGTCGGGCCCGTCGCGGCGCTTGTCGTAGTCGATTACCGGGGCGACGATCGGCTGCTGCTTCTGCCAGTCGTAGGTCGACAGGCCCTTGAAGTAGTAGCCCCGCGCCTCGAACCACGAGCGGTCGCCCTGGCCGATCAGGAAGGCGGTCGAGACCGCCTCGCGGAAGTAGTCCGTGCTGATCGTCTGGTTGCGGATGCGGTAATTGTCGAGGAACCACTTGTCGGTGACGCCGACGATGTCCCAGCCGGCGCGCCAGTTCTGGCCGAGATAGAACTGGCCGGCCGATTCGATCGAGCCACGGAAGTCGCGGTCGCCGGAGCCGAGGGGCCCGGGCAGGAACGCGCTCGGCGTCGACTGGAAGATGCCGCTGACCCGGACGTTGTAGAAGCCGTTGGCGAGCCGCTGGCGCCACTCGGCCTGGCCGAGCACGCCCTGCTTCGACAGGAAGGTCGGCTCGACGGTGAGGTCGTAATCGGGCGCGATGTTCCAGAAGAACGGCGTACCGATGCCGTAGCCGAGCACGTTCGACGAGACGAAGTGCGGCGCCAGGAAGCCGGTGTCGCGCCGCACCGTCGGGTCGGGCGAGTAGAAATAGGGCAGGTAGGCGATCGGGATGCCGGCCACTTCGAGGTACGAATCCTCGTAGTAGATCCGGCGCTCCTCGTTGTTGTGGATGATCCGCGCCGCCTTGACCTGCCACAGCGGCGGCCTCTCGGGATGGTCCTTGCACGGCTCGCAAGCCGTGTAGGTGCCGTACTCGAAGGTCGTGGTCTCGCCCGCGATGCGTTCCGCCCGCGGGGCGGAGAACCGCACCCGGGCCGGGCGGCCGCGCTGCTCGATGGTCTGCTGGATGCGCAGCGAGTCGATGAAGCCGGATTTGAAGTCGTCCGTCAGCTCCATCCGGTCGCCGGTCACCACCGCACCCGTCTCGTCGGTGAGGCGGACATTGCCCTCCGCGAAGACCCGGCCGGTGTTGCGGTCGTAGCGCACGCGGTCGGCCAGCAGGGTGCGCGGGCCGTAATGCAGCTCGGCATTGCCGACCGCCGAGACCGTGTTCTTGTCGTTGTCGTAGACGAGCTCCTTGGCCTCGACGAGCAGGCGCTCGTCGCCGTTCCCGGGCTTGCCCTGGTTCTTGGCAGACCGCGCCGCCAGGCGGTCGTTGAGCGTGCCCTGCGCGCGCGCAAGGTCGCTCGCGCCCACCGTCACGGCGGCCGCCAGCAGAACCGTCAGGGATCCCGTGACCGCGGCACCCGCGGCCTTACGCACGACTCGACCCATCCCTGCACCCGCTATGCCCGCGCCGCGTCTCCGGAGGATGGGCATCAGCCGTCCTCCAGATGCAGAAGCGCGAGCGTTCCGAGAAGACTCCCTACCACGGCCGGGAACCACGCCGCCACCGGCGCCGCGACCAATCCAGAGGCTCCTAGGCCCTCCATCACCTGGCGTGCCACGTAGAGCACGAAGCCCGCCGCGACGCCGCCGAGCACCATCTTGCCGATGCCACCGAAACGGAAAAACCTTAATGAAACCGATGCCGCCACCAGCACCATCGCCAGGAACAGCACCGGCCGGGCCATCAGCACGTCGTACTGCAGGCGGTAACGCGTGGCGTCGAGTCCCGCCCGCTCGGTCCGGGCGATCGTCTGGCGGAGTTGCCAGAAAGGCACGGATTCCGGCGGGGTGAAGCGCTGACGCACCTGCGATTGATCGAGCGTCGAGGCGATCAGGTAGGTGTCGTAGCTCTGCGGCTCCTGGTCCATTCCCTGCACCCGCACGTCCTGGAGCTCCCAGTAGCCGTCGTGCAGGGTGGCCCGGGCCGCCTGCATCTGCTGGGTGAAGGCGCCGGCCTCGTCGAAGGTGAAGACCGCGACGCCGGCGAGCGTGGTGGTGCCCTCGATCGCGGTCTCGGCCCGGATGATCGCCTGCCCGTCGATGCTGCGCTGGCGGATCCACAGGTCCTTGCCGGAGGCGGCTTTGCCCGAGCGGGCGAAGATCTTCGCCTCGATCTGCGTCGAGCGCTGCTTCAGCTCGGCCGAGACCGGGTTGTAGACCCCGACCGTGAAGGCGCCGATGCCGAGCGCCACGAGGACCCCGGGCTGCAGGAACTGCCAGGCCGAGATGCCGGCGGCCCGCGCCACCACCAGTTCGAGCTTGCGGCTGAGCTGGAGCAGGGCCGCCATGGCGCCGAACAGGATCGCGAAGGGCAGCACCTGCTCGGCCACCGCCGGGGTGCGGTAGAGCGCGAGCCGCGCCATCACGGCGGCCGACGCTCCCTCGGCATCGCCGGCGCGCCGCATCAGCTCGACGAAGTCGAGGGTGTAGACGAGGGCGAAGACCGTGAGGAAGACCCCCAGGATCATGCGCAGGAAGCGGACCGCCAGGTAGCGGCCGAGGGTCAAGCCGATCAGCATCCGCTCAGCCCGCCCGTGCGCGCAGGACCGGGACCGCCGCCGAGAACCGGCGCAGCCGCGCGGCCACGCCCGCGTTGAAGGCCCGCACCCGGTTGCCCTGGGTGGCGACGACGAGGGAGAGGGCGATGGCGATGAGCGGCGCGGCGTAGACCGCGATCACGGCGCCCTGGCTGCGCACCGCCGCGCTCGAAGCGGCGAAGCCCGCGATGCGCAACCCCACCACGGCGGCGATGGCGCCCGCCACCGCCAGCCCCCGCCCTTGCCGGGTGGTGCGGGGGTCGCCGAGCGCCGCGAAGGCGATCAGCCCGAGCGCCAGGGGATAGAGCCAGGAGGACAGCCGGTCGTGCAGCTCGGCCCGGAAGCGGCCCTTCGTCAGCTTGTAGTAGGTCTCGTCCGGGTTCGGGAACATGAGCTGCACGGTCGAGCGCTCGCGCGGCTTGTAGATCGTGTCGGCATCGGGCGGCGTGAACGCCGCGAGGTCGACGGCGTAGCGCTGGAAGGTGATGATCGAGGAGTCGCGGCTGTTCGGCTGCTGGCGGTGGATGCTGCCCTTCTCGAGCACGAGGTAGGTCTGCCCGTCGAGGTCGACCGCCTGGCCGCGCTCGGCGAGGTAGACCACCGTCTTCCCGGCCTCGCGCCGGTCCTGCATGAAGATGCCCAAAAGCGCCCCGTTCGGCGCCCGCTCGCGGAAGTGGAAGGTGATGCCGCTGTCGAGCGTGGTGAACTGCCCTTCCTTGACCACGTTGGCGATGAAGTCGCCGCGCACGCGGGTGAGCACGTCGCGCAGCTCCTGGAAGCTCGACGGCATCACCTGGATGGTCAGGAAGCCGATCGCCGCGCTGACGAGGAGGGCCAGCGTCAGGAACGGCCGCATCAGGTGGCGCGGCGACATGCCCGCCGCGCTCATCACGATCAGCTCGGAATCGCCGTTGAGCTTGTTCAGCGCGTAGACCACCGCGATGAATAGGGCGACCGGCGCGATCACGGTGATCAGGGTCGGCAGCGACAGCCCGGTGATCAGGAAGAAGATCAGCAGGGTCTGGCCCTTGGCGGTGATCAGGTCGAGCTCGCGCAGGGCCTGCGTCACCCAGATCACGCCGGTGAGGCCGATCAGGCACGACAGGAAGGCCCCGAGGGCGATGCGGAAGATGTAGCGCTCGATCTGTCTCATCGGCCGGCTGCGGTCGGGCCCCCTCCCGCGTCGATGCTGGTTAGGCGTCCCCCGCCGGCCGCACAAGCATCGGATGCCCTCAAGCACGGCAAGTGCGGCCTTTTGCGGGCGGGCGCGCCTGGGCCGCCACACTCGGCCCGCGTTGCGCTCGCCCGTGTCCGGCCGCTACACAGGACCGACGCGGCGCCCCTCGTGAGACGCGCGATCCAAGGAACGGGACGAAAGCAACGCCATGGCGGACGGCATCAGCATCGAGATCGAATCCCTCGCCGCGTCCGGAGCGTCGGCCAAGCCCGGCGGCGACCTCGTGCTGTTCGTCGGCGAGGACCTCGCCCTGTCGCCGCGGGCGGCCGAGATCGCCGGGCCCGGCGCGGCCGAGCTGGTGGCCCGCGCCGCGGGCGTCGAGCGGTTCAAGGGCAAGGCCTCGAGCGCCCTCGTTCTCACCGCTCCCGCCGGCCTCGCGGTCGAGCGGCTGGTGGTGGTCGGCACCGGAGCGGACGAGGCGTCCGCCCGCGACTGGGCGGCCCTCGGCGGCTACACCGCCGGCAAGCTCGGCAGCCGCGCGGCGACGGTCGTGCTCGAATGGCCCGGCACGGCGCCGGGCTCCGACGAGGTCGCGGCCTTCTCGCTCGGAGCCCGCCTGCGTGCGTACAAGTTCGACCGCTACAAGAGCAAGAAGTCGCCGGAGGGCGAGGAGAGCGGCGGGGGCGGGCGCCTGACCCTGCTGGTGCCGGAGAATGCCGGCCTGAAGAAGGCGATGCGCGGCGCGGAGGGGCTCGCCGAGGGCGTGATCCTCGCCCGCGAGCTCGTCAACGAGCCACCGAACGTCCTCGACCCGGAGGAGTTCGCCCGCCGCGCCGAGGCGCTGGAGAAGCTCGGCGTCGAGATCGAGATCCTCGACGAGAAGGACATGAAGAAGCTCGGCATGCGGGCGCTGCTCGCCGTCGCGCAGGGCTCGGCCAAGGAGGCCCGGGTCGTCATCATGCGCTGGAACGGGGCTGAGGACGCCTCCGACGCGCCGGTGGCCTTCATCGGCAAGGGCGTGACCTTCGATTCCGGCGGCATCTCCATCAAGGGGAGCGGCGGCATGGAGGACATGAAGGGCGACATGGCGGGCGCCGCCTGCGTCGTCGGCCTGATGCATGCCCTCGCCAGCCGCAAGGCCAAGGTGAACGCGCTTGGCGCCATCGGCCTCGTCGAGAACATGCCCGACGGCAAGGCCCAGCGCCCCGGCGACATCGTCACCTCGCTGTCGGGCCAGACGATCGAGATCATCAACACCGACGCGGAAGGGCGCCTGGTGCTCGCCGACGTGCTCTGGCACGTGCAGCAGACCTACAGGCCCCGCTTCATGATCGACCTCGCGACCCTGACCGGCGCGATCCTGGTGGCGCTCGGCCAGGAATTCGCCGGCATGTTCTCGAACAACGACGAGCTGGCGCAGCGCCTCTCGGCCGCCGGCGAGGCCACCGGCGAGAAGGTGTGGCGCATGCCGCTGACGCCGGGCTTCGACAAGCTGATCGAGTCGAAATTCGCCGACATGAAGAACACCGGCGGCCGCCACGGCGGCTCGGCCACCGCGGCGCAGTTCCTCAAGCGCTACGTCAACGACGTGCCGTGGATCCACCTCGACATCGCCGGCGTCGGCATGGGCTCGCCGGCGACCGAGACCAACCGCTCCTGGGGCTCGGGCTGGGGCGTGCGCCTCCTCGACCGGCTCGTGCGCGACCACTACGAGGCGTGAGCGCGCTCGCGGGCGCCCTGCCGGGCGCCGCCCCCGTGGCCGCGTCCCGGCCGGGGCGCCTCGCCGCCCTGATCCCGCTCGCGGCGGCGCTCTCCGCCGTGGCGCTCGTCGCCGCCACCGGCACGACGCAACGCAGCCTCGACGCGGCGGGCTTCGGCCAGTGGGCCTACGGCTTCTTCGCCGACCGCTACCCGCTGTTCTTCCCGGCCATCGCCTACGGCATCGTGCGGGCGGCGCTGCTGCCGCTCGCCGCACCGAACTGGCGCGGCTGGCTCGGCGCGTGTCTCGGCCTCACCCTCGTGACCGGCCTGTCGCTGCACCCGACCTATGGCGGGCTGGTGCTGCGGGCCGGCTTCTCCGTCGGCGGCGTCGCCTTCCTGTCCGGCCAGCCGATGGCGGTGGCGCAGGGGCTCGGCGCCGTGGCGGCGGCCTTCGTGCTCGGCTTCGCCTTGGGCTTCGCCGCCCTCGTCGCGCGGGGCCTGCCGCGCCGGGGCGCCCGGGGCCGCGCCCTCGTCCGGGCGCTCCTGCGCTTCGCAGCCCTGGCCTGGGCGCTCGGCCTGCTGGCGGTGGCGCGCGACGTCGGCCTGTCGGGCTTCCCGCGGCTGGTCCTCTCCGGCGATCAGGCCGCGCTCGCGCTCGGCCTCGTGCTCGCGGCGTTCCTGCCGCACGTGACCCTCGACCTCGTCCGACCCCGCGCATCGGTTGAATCCACCTCGGGGAGACGCTAACCCGTAGGTAAGCTGGGGCCCGTGCGGCACCCGGCACCGGGGAGGACGGAGTTCATGGGCAAGGGGTCGAGCGCGATGGAACCCAACACCCCGCCGCGGCCCTGGCTCGCCGCCTATCCGGCCGGCGTTCCGGCGGAGATCGAGACCGAGCGCCTCGGCACCCTGGTCGAGCTGATCGAGACCGCCACGCGACGCTTCGCCGACCGCCCGGCGATCACCTGTTTCGGCGCCTCCCTGACCTTCGCGGCGCTGCGGCGCGAGGGCGAGGCGATGGCGGCCTTCCTGCAAGCGCAAGGGGTGACCAAGGGCGACCGGGTCGCCCTGATGATGCCGAACGTGCCGGCCTTCCCCATCGCCCTCGTCGGCGCGCTGCTCGCCGGTGCCACGGTCGTGAACGTCAACCCGCTCTACACCCCGCGCGAGCTGACCCACCAGCTGCGCGATGCCGGCGCCCGGGTGCTGGTGGTGCTGGAGAACTTTTGCCACACGGTCGCCGAGTCGCTGCCCGAGCTGCCCGGCCTCGAGCGGGTTGTGGTGGCCGGCGCCGGCGACGGGCTCGGGCTGAAGGGCTCGCTCATCACGCTCGCGGCGCGCCACCTCAAGAAGGCGGTGCCTCCATTCACGCTGCCGACGGAGCGCCGGACCAGCTTCAAGGCGGCGCTCGCCGCCGGGCGCCGCGCCACCTTCCGGCCGGTCGCGGTCGGTCCGGACGATCTCGCCTTCCTGCAATATACCGGCGGCACCACCGGCGTCTCGAAGGGGGCGATGCTCACCCATCGCAACGTCGCCGCCAATGTCGAGCAGAGCCGGGTCTGGTTCCGCATGCGCGACGACGAGGGCCCGGGCCGGGTGATGGTGACGGCGCTGCCGCTCTACCACATCTTCGCGCTGACCTGCTGCTTCTTCTTCATGATGCGGCTCGGCGCCTGCTGCCTGCTGGTGCCGAACCCGCGCGACATCGGCGGTTTCGTGAGCCTCCTGCGCAAGAGCCGCTTCACCAACCTGTCGGGCGTCAACACCCTGTTCAACGCGCTCCTCAACCACCCGGACATCGCCAAGGTCGACTGGTCGCGGCTCGAATACGCCATCGCCGGCGGCATGGCGATGCAGGCGCCCGTGGCCCGGCGCTGGAAAGCCGTGACCGGCAAGCCGGTGATCGAGGGCTACGGCCTGTCCGAGACCTCGCCGGTGGTCTCCATCAACCCGCCGGACCTGCACGACTGGTCGGGCACCATCGGCTACCCGGCGCCCTCGACGGAGGTGTGCATCCGCGACGCCGAGGGCACCACCCTGCCGGCGGGCCAGCCCGGCGAGCTCTGCGTGCGCGGGCCGCAGGTCATGGCCGGCTACTGGGGCCGGGCCGACGAGACCGCCCGGGCGATGACCCCGGACGGCTTCTTCCGCACCGGCGACATCGCGCTGATCGAGCCCGACGGGCAGGTCCGCATCGTCGACCGGATGAAGGACATGATCCTGGTCTCCGGCTTCAACGTCTATCCGAACGAGGTCGAGGACGTGCTCGCCGCCCATCCGGGCGTGCTGGAGGTGGCGGTGGTGGGCGAGCCCTCGGCGGAGACCGGCGAGAGCGTCGTCGCCCACGTGGTCCGGCGCGATCCCGACCTCACCGCGGAGGCCCTGCGAGCTCATGCCCGGGAGGGGTTGACGGCGTACAAGGTGCCCCGCCGCTACGTTTTTCGCGACAGCCTGCCGAAGACCAATGTCGGCAAGGTGCTGCGACGGGCTTTGCGGGAGGGGGAGAGTGTAGGGTGAGCCGCGCGGCTTGAACCCTCCCCCCTCTGCGGGGGAGGGTGGCCCCCGCGTCAGCGGGGGTCGGGAGAGGGGCAGCGCGACGCTCATCCAGCGAGCGCCTTTCACGACGGTTCAGGCTTCTCCGGAAGCGTGGTTCCCCTCTCCCGCCCCACTCCGTGGGGCACCCTCCCCCGCAGAGGGGGGAGGGTTCGGAGGGAGCAGCGCGCTTCATTCTGGGCCGCTCGTCGGGCTTCCTACGTCACCGTGATCCCCACCTCCTCCGTCTGCGAGAACCCGTTATCCCCGGTCCAGGTGAAGGTCAGGGTCCCGGTCTTTGTCGCGACGGTGGTGAAGGTCAGGTACGGGTTCGCCGCGCTCGCCGGCGACAATTCGGCGCGAAACACCTCCTCGTCATCGTACCGGCAGACGAACTCGGTGATGATGTTGCGCGGGATCAGGCGGCCGTCCGGGCCGGGGCGGTAGCCGGTCTCCATCGGGTGCGAGATCAGGGTCTTGATCTCGATCACCGCGCCGGCCTTCGCGGTCTTCGGCAGGTTGATGAGGGCGCGGGCCATCGTCACGATCCTTCGACGCAGGCCGCCAGCGTCACGATCGCGTCGGCGGTAGCGGACCAGAAGGTGCCGTCGCGCATTTCGGCGAGGGCGGTGATGGTCTGGGAATCGGCCAGGCGGATCCGGGTGTTGACCGCGGCGCGGCCGGCGCGCGGCCCGAGATGCAGCGTCACCACGTGCGGCTGCGGGTTCTTGTCGTTGAACACCGCGATGCGGCGGACGTGGTCGGCCTCGCTCATCGGGCTCTCGACGGTGATGGCGAGCGGCACGGTGTTGCCGTTCTCGACCAGCGGCGGCATGTCGAGGTGGATCCGGCCCGCCTGGACGGGCGCGCCGCCGGTGAAGCGGCGGATCGCCTCGACGGTGGCCTCGCGGCTCGGCCGGATGAGCGCCGCGCGACCGGGGCGCACCAGCGCGACCGTGAGCAGGCCGGCGCCTCCGGCGAGGAGCGTGCGACGGTGGAGAGCCGTCATGGCGTCCGTCATGGCGTCGCTTGCCCTCCCTTCAGGGTGAGGAGATAGGCGATCACGTCCTCGATCTCCCCCGCCTCCAGCACCGGCCGGCCGCGCCAGGCGCTCGCCACCCGCGTGCCGTCGGTCCGGTAGTAGGAGGGCATCAGGGTCGCGGGGTTCAAGACCCGCCCGTCGACGAGCCGCAGGCGCAATTGTCCCTCCGAGAGCCGTGCCCCGATATCGGACAGGTCCGGCCCGAGATCGCCCGCCGGGGCGCTGCCGCCGAGGCCGGTATGGCAGAGCGGGCACAGGCCCTTGCGGGTGTCGGTGGCGATCGCCCGGCCGCGGCCCGCGTCCCCGGTCCGGCCGTCGAGCGGCAGCGGGATCGCGTCGCCGAGGATGGTCGCGGGCGCGAGCGCGGTCTGTGTGAGGGCGAGGAGCACGGCGAGCCGGCGCCTCACCCGAACACCGCCGAGGTGATCGTCCGGTACCAATCCTCGGCGTAGGTCGCTTCCTGCTGCCGCACCGTGTCGGGCGCGTCGACCGGGCTGGTGCCGCCGGCGCCCTCGACGTCGGCGAGCACCCCCTTGTCTGGGTGGTACACCCCGGCGACCGAGATGCCGTAGCCCGGCGCGACGAGGCTGTAGCAGGTGTTGATCAGCTTCGGCGCCGCGGGCGTCCGTCCGGCCAGGAGGTCGGTCACGGCCTCGGCGCAGACCTTTCCCTGCGCATTGGCCGCGAAGGCGGATTTCGGCATCGCCCCGGCGATGGCGGCGTCGCCGATCACGTGGATCCGCGGCACCAGGCGCGATTCGAAGGTGACGGGATCGATCGGGCACCAGCCCGAGCGGTCGGCGACGCCGGCCTGCGTCGCGATCGGGGCCGCCCGCTGGGGCGGGATGATGCAGGCGAGATCGGCCTTGTAGGTCTCGAAATCGGTGGCGACGGTCATCGCCGCCGGATCGACCGCGGTGACCTGGCCGCCGGCCGCGAGCGGCACGTATTCGAGGAGGCCGGGATAGAGGGCCTTCCAGGCCTGCTCGAACAGCTTCTGCTTCGAGAACGTGTCCTTGGCGTCGAGCACGATCAGCTTGGCGCGGGGCTTGTGCGCCTTGAGGTAGTACGCGATCAGGCTCGCCCGCTCGTAGGGTCCGGGCGGGCAGCGATAGGGATTGCCCGGCACCGACAGCACCACCGTGCCGCCCTCCGGCAAGGCGGCGAGTTTCTGGGCCAGCAGCTCGGTCTGCGCCCCGGCCTTCCAGGCATGCGGCATCGTCTCGGCGGCGGCCGCGTCGTAGCCCGGCAGGGCGTCGAAGCGCAAAGCGATGCCGGGCGAGAGGATCAGCCGGTCGTAATCGAGCGTCCGACCGTCGGCGAGGCGGACCTGCCGGGCCGCGCCGTCGACCGCCTCGGCGCTGGTGCGCGCGATCGTGACGCCGCTCGCCCGCAGACCCTCGTAGCCGAAGGCTTGCGCCGACATCGGCCGCAGACCGGCGATCACCTCGTTGCTGAACGGGCAGGCCCAATAGGTCTCCGCCGGCTCGACCAGGGTCACGTCGAGGCCCGCCCGGTGCAGCACCCGCGCCGCCGTGGCGCCGCCGAACCCGCCGCCGATGACGGCGACGCGCCCGCGTGCGCCCTGCGCGAGGGCCGGGCGGGGGAGGGCGGTGGCGGCGAGCCCCGCCAGCACCGCGCGACGGCCAATCCCGCTCACTGGCCGCCCCCCGCGAGATAATCGGCGATCGCCCGGCTCTCGGACTCCGAAAAGCCCTTGGCGATGCGGTTCATCACCGTCGCCGGCCGGGCGCCCGACCGGAAGGCGGACAGTGAGGCCGCGATATCCTCGGCCGAGTGGCCGATGAGGCTCGGCACCGCCCCGCCCGGGGCCCCGTGGCACCCCGAGCAGGACGAGGCGCCCGGCGGCGCGGCCGCCGCCACCGGGCTCGCGAGCATCAGGAGGAGGAGCCCTGCCCTCACGCGCGCTTCAGGTCCGTGCGGCTCGCCGGGATCTGGCGCACCCGCTTGCCGGTGGCGGCGAAGACCGCGTTGAGCACGGCGGGCGCCGCCACCGCGATCGTCGGCTCGCCGACGCCGCCGATGAAGCCGCCCGACGGCATCAGGATCGCCTCCACCGCCGGCATCTCGTCGAGGCGCAGGACCGGGTAGGAATCGAAGTTGGTCTGCTCGATGCGCCCGTCCTTCACCGTACACTCGCCGTAGAGCGCTGCCGACAGCCCGTAGACGAAGGAGCCGGCGACCTGCGCCTCGATCTGCTGCGGGTTGACCGCGATGCCCGGATCGGTGGCGGCGACGATGCGGTGGACCTTGATCTTGCCGTCGTCATCGACCGACACTTCCGCGGCCGCCGCCACGTAGCTGCCGAAGCCCATGATCTGGGCGAGGCCCCGGTGCACGCCTTCCGGCGGCTTGGTGTCCCAGCCGATCCGCTCGGCCACCGCGTTCAGCACGGCGAGGTGCTTGGGGTGCTTCTCCATCAGCTTGCGCCGGAAGGCGAGCGGGTCCTGGCCCGCCGCATGCGCCACCTCGTCGAGGAAGCATTCGAGGTAGATCGCGTTCGGGTTGGTGTTCACCCCGCGCCAGAAGCCCGGGATGATCGGCGGGTTGCGCATCGCGTGATCGATGAGGAGGTTCGGGATCGTGTAGCCGATCGCCGCCTCCGCCCCGCCGGGATTGAGGCCCTGGAACGTCACCGGGTCCTTGCCGTCGGGCGCCAGCCGTCCGGGGATGATGCCGGCCAGGATCGACTGGCCGGAGATCCGCATGTGCAGGCCGGTCAGGTTGCCGCTCTCGTCCAGCGCCGCCCGCATCCGGCACTGCGTGACCGGATGGTAGCGGCCGTGGGTCATGTCCTCCTCGCGGGTCCAGATCAGCTTGA
This sequence comes from Methylobacterium sp. 17Sr1-1, assembly GCF_003173775.1. Lineage (NCBI taxonomy): Bacteria > Pseudomonadati > Pseudomonadota > Alphaproteobacteria > Hyphomicrobiales > Methylobacteriaceae > Methylobacterium > Methylobacterium sp. 17Sr1-1. The sequence goes on from NZ_CP029552.1 coordinate 703,969, forward strand.
CCGGGGTCCCGGGGAGTTCCTTCGCGATCAGCACCGCCTGGCGCACCCAGTCATGGGTGGCGCCGCGCCGGCCGAAGCCGCCGCCGAGATGGATCTTGGTGACGTCGCATTGCCGCGCCGAGAGGCCGGCGGCCTCGGCCGCCGCGGCGAGCGCCGCCTCGCCGTTCTGGGTCGGAGTCCAGACCTCGCACTTGTCCGACGTCCAGCGCGCCGTGGCGTTCATCGGCTCCATCGTGGCGTGGTTCTGGAACGGGTAGGCGTAGGTCGCCTCGACGACCTTCGCGGCGCCTTTCAGCGCGCCTGCGGCGTCCCCGGCCTTGTTGCCGACGAAGGCTTCAGGAGCGTCCAGCCCCTCCTTCAGCATCGCCGCGATGGTGTCGCTCGAGACCTTGGCGTTCGGGCCCTCGTCCCAGACGATGGGAAGTGCCTCGACCGCAGTCTTGGCGCGCCAGAACGTGTCGGCGACGACGGCCACGGCACTGTCGCCGACCCGCACCACCTTGCGCACGCCGGGCATCTTTTCCACGGCCGCCGCATCGACGCTCTTCACCGTGCCGCCGACCACCGGGCAGTCGCGGATCGCGGCGTTGAGCATCCCCGGCAGTTTCAGATCGATGCCGTAGACCTGCGAGCCGTCGGTCTTCTCGACCGTGTCGAGGCGCTTCACCGGCTTGCCGGCGATGATCCAGTCCTTCGGATCCTTGAGCGGCACCTCCTTCGGCGGCTCCATCTTGCCGGCGGCGGCTGCGACCTTGCCGAAGGTGGTGGAGCGGCCGGAGCCCGGATGGCTGATCGTGCCGCGCTCGACCCGGCACTCGCCGGGCGGCACGTTCCATTCCTGCGCGGCCGCTGCGACTAGCATGGTGCGGGCGGCGGCCCCGCCCTGGCGCACCGCGACGTAGGATTCGCGGATGCCGCGGCTGCCGCCGGTCGAGAAGTCGCCCCAGACGCGGCCGCGGGCGAGGTTCTGGCCCGGGGTCGGGTACTCGGTCGTGACCCTGTTCCAGTCGCAGCCGAGCTCCTCCGCCACGAGCTGGGCGAGGCCGGTCAGCGTGCCCTGGCCCATCTCCGAGCGGGCGATGCGGATCACCACGGTCTCGTCCGGGCGCACCACCACCCAGGCGTTGATCTCTGGCGTGGCCGCCGGGGAGGCGGCCTCGGCGGAGGGCAGGTCGAAGCCGAGGGCGAGGCCGCCGGCCGCGGCGGCGGAGCCGGCGAGGAAGAAGCGGCGCGACAGGGCGGGGGAGGCGGTATGGGTCATCGGAGCCTCCGTCAGCCGCGGCCGGTCTCGCCGCCCTGGGCGGCGAGGTTGATGCCGGCGAGCACCCGGTTGTAGGTGCCGCAGCGGCAGATGTTGGTGATCTCCTGGCGGATCTCGGCCTCGCTGGGCTTCGGCTTCTGCGCCAGCAGGGCGGCGGCGGCCATGATCATGCCGGACTGGCAGAAGCCGCATTGCGGCACGTCGAGCGCCGCCCAGGCCTTCTGCACCGGGTGCGAGCGGTCGGGGCTCAGGCCCTCGATGGTGACGATCTGCTGGCCCGGCTCGACCGCCGAGACGGGAAGCGAGCAGGAGCGCACCGCCTGCCCGTCGATATGGACCGTGCAGGCGCCGCACTGGGCGATGCCGCAGCCGTACTTGGTGCCGGTGAGGCCGACCTGCTCGCGGATCACCCAGAGCAGCGGCGTGTCGGGCTCCGCCTCGACCTCGCGCACGGAGCCGTTCACGTTCAGGCGTATCATGGGCGCTTCCGTTCGTTGGGCAGAAATCGTTGGGCAGATATGGGGGCGGCCGCGTGGGGCGGCGGCGTCGGGCCGTTGGTTCGCACCTTGTAGCGATAACAATGTCGAGGCGGCCGGCTGTGTCTGTCAATTGACGGATGCGCGAGCGGGGTGTGGGCAACCACGGATGGCGTGCCTTCGCGCACGTCGCCTGATAGGCTCGTCACCGTTCGACGCTGCGAGCCGCGATGACCTTCCACGTCACGCCCGACCACCCGCTCCCCCGCCGCTTCACGGCCGGCGATCTGCGACTGATGCTGGATGCCGGGATCCTGCGCGAGGACGAGCGGGTCGAACTCCTGGACGGCGAGCTGGTCGAGATGGCGGCGAAGGGTTTCGCGCATGACGTCGTGAAGAATGCCCTGAACCGGCGCCTCGCCCCGATCCTCCCGGATTCGATCTATCTCGGCATCGAGAGCACGCTCCAGCTCGGGCCGGGCCTGCTTCTCGAACCCGACCTCCTCCTCGCTCCGATGAGCGCCCGCAATGCGTCCGCGGAGGGGTTCTGCACCATTCCGGGACCGGAGATCCTGCTGGTCATTGAGGTCGCGGCGTCGAGCCTCGGCTACGACCGGGGTCGCAAGGCGGCGCTCTACGCGCCGCACGGGGTGCGGGAATACTGGGTGATCGACGCACAGGAGCGTGGGGCCTGGGTGCACCGGGGGCCGGCGGAGGGCGTCTATCGCGATATGGTGGAGATGTCCCGGGACTCGGTTCTGCGGCCTGAGGCGGAAGAGTTGGCAACAATCACGGTGCCACTCGCTGAACTCGGCTGAAGACCTTTCAAGAAGCGCGAAATCTCCCCTCTCCCCGCCCGCGCAGGGCTGTCCGGGGAAAAGAAGAGACGCAGGCTTTTTCCCTCCCCCTTTGCGGGGGAGGGTGGCCCACGGAGTGGGGCGGGAGAGGGGACGCCGCCTCCGGAGAAGGCGCGCGTTTCATGAAGGGCGCCCTCTGGAACAGCGTCGCGCTGCCCCTCTCCCGCCCGGCTCCGCCGGGCACCCTCCCCCGCGGAGGGGGAGGGGAAGGCCGCGCCTTTTCTTTTCCCCGAACAGCCCTGCGCCCGCGGGGAGAGGAGAATCCCAGCGCTATTTCTTTCCCTGGATAGCCTTTCGCTCACGGGAAAGGGAGGCGTGCCAACCCCGGCATGGGCTCATCGACGGCGCTTGCGGAAAGCCCCTCACGTCCGCTCCGCCACCGTCTTCCCCCCGTGCTTCTGCCGCAGCGCGTCGATCTGCTCCTCCGCCTGGCGGAAGGCGGCGAGGGTCGGGCCGGTCAGCTCGCGGGCGCTCGGCAGGCGGATCTTCATCGGGTCGACGAAGCGGCCGTTGATCGCGACCTCGTAGTGGACGTGCGGGCCGGTCGAGAGGCCGGTGGTGCCGACCGCGCCGATCACCTGGCCGAGGCGGACCCGGGCGCCGGGCGCGATGCCGCGGGCGATCCGCGCCATGTGGTTGTAGGCGGTGGTGTAGCCGTTGGCGTGCTGGATCTCGACCCGGTTGCCGTAGCCGGAGCGAGCGCCCGCCGACACGATGGTGCCGTCGCCGGTCGCCATGATCGGGGTGCCGCGGGTCGCCGCCCAGTCGACGCCGTTATGCGGCCGGGAATAGCCGAGGATCGGGTGCAGGCGGAGACCGAAGGGCGACGAGATCCGCCCCTCGGCCACCGGCCGGCGCATCAGGAATTTCTGGCTCGAGCGGCCGTTCGGATCGAGGTAGTCGACCTCGGACGAGCCCGGCACCCGGTAGCGGTAGAGGCCGTAGGTCTCGTCGTGGATGCGCAAGGCCACGTAGAGCAATTCCGGCTTTGCATCCTCGTCCTCGGTGAAGAACAACTCGGCCCGGTCGCCCGGGGTGGTGCGCTGCTGCAGGTCGGTGGAGGTCGCAAGCGCCATGACCATCTCCTCGATGATCGGGCGCGGCACGCCGTTCTTGAGCGCGGTGCCGTAGAGGCTCTCGTAGAGGGTGACGCCGGCTTCCTCGTCGTCGTCCTTCGTGCCGCCCGGCCGGGGCGGGGCCACCGAGACGAAGCCGCCGCGGTCGTTGGCCGCCACGATCTCCTGGATGCCGTCCTCGCCGTAGAGGGTGACCCGAGCGATCCCGCGGCGCTCGGGGGTGCGGCCGTCGCCCTCCGGCGCGATCAGGAGCCGCACGTGCTGGCCTTCCGCCAGGTCGTCGCGCGCGTGAGGGCTCAGGGCTCCCAACAGGGCGGCGAGCCGCGCCGGCTCGGCGCCGTTGCGCTTGAGGAGGTCCGCGAGGCTCTGGTCCTTGGCGAGCACGAGGTCGCGCTCCTCGACCAGCCGCGCGCCGTCCCCGCCGGTGCCGGTCTCGGCGATCTCGGTCAGGTTCTCGGGGAGGATCCGGACCTCGATGTTGCGGAAGCGTGCCTCCAGCCCGGGATCGTCGGGGAGCGCCGCCGGCCGCAGGGCCCGGGAGAGCAGGCGCTCGGCCGGGAAGGCCGGCGGCAGCGTCCCGCCGGCGAGCGTCTGGGTCTCGGCCACCAGGGAATCGACCTCGGCATCGCTGAGGGCCGGCGCGTCGTCCTCGACCGTCGCCTGGCCGAGCGGGCTGCGCACCAGGGTCACGGCGGTCTCGGCCGGGTCCGAATCGCCCTCGGGGGCGGCCGGCGCCTCGATGCGGGCGCTGCGCAGGGGATCGAAGGGCGGCACCGGCACGTCGGGTGCGCGCAGGGGCAGTTCGGTGGCGATCTGCACGTAGGCGTGGACGCGGATCACCTCGCGCTCGCCGGCGCGCTCGGTCATCGGCGCCTTGAAGGCGGTCTTGGCCGCCACGATCATCTCGTCGCGCACCAGCCGGTCGCCCTTGCGGGCGACGTCGCCGGCCGCGCCCTCGCCGTGGGACGGCAGCGCCCGCTCCGGCGGCGTCGCCACCACGCCATCGGCGGCGGCGAGGTAGAGCGCGACGCCGATCAGCCCGGCGCCGGTGATGCCGGTGAGCAGGCTGCCGGCGAGCCAGCGCAGGTTGAGGGCCTGCCGCGGCGGCCGCGACGCGGCGCTGGAGCCGGAGAGGGAAGGCGCGTCGACGAAAGCGGACAACGAATCGGCCCTGGACGTAAGGCGGGTGGTGAGCACCCGCCTTGGCGCCGAAACCGTGACCGTTTTGAGACGCGGGGGCTCGCCGCTACTCCGCCGCCGCTCGCGGCGCGTAGCCGAGGCGCCCGTTCAGCTCGGCGATCAGCTCGGCCGCGGCCTCGGCGATGACGGTGCCGGGCGGGAAGATCGCCGAGGCGCCGGCCTGGCGGAGCGCCGCGAAGTCGCCCGGCGGGATCACGCCGCCGACGACGATCATCACGTCGGGCCGGCCGGCCTCGTCGAGGGCGCGCTTGAGCTCCGGCACCAGGGTGAGGTGGCCGGCGGCGAGCGACGAGACGCCGACGATGTGGACGTCGTTCTCCACCGCCTGGCGCGCCGCCTCCTCGGGGGTGGCGAAGAGCGGACCGATATCGACGTCGAAGCCGAGATCGGCGAAGGCCGAGGCGATCACCTTCTGGCCGCGGTCGTGCCCGTCCTGCCCCATCTTGGCGACGAGGATGCGGGGGCGGCGCCCATCCGCCTCCTCGAAGGTCTCGACCAGACCGCGCACCCGCTCGACCGCCGCCGACATGCCGCCCATCTCCCGCTTGTAGACGCCCGAGATCGCCCGGATCTCGGCCCGGTGCCGGCCCCAGGCCCGCTCCAGCGCCTCCGAGATCTCGCCCACCGTGGCCTTGGCCCGCGCCGCCTCGACGGCGAGCGCCAAGAGGTTGCCGCTGCCTTGGGCGGCTTGGGTGAGTGCGGCGAGGCGCGCCTCGACCGCCTGCCCGTCGCGCTCGGCGCGCAGGCGCTTGAGCTTGTCGATCTGGAGCGTGCGGACGTTGCCGTTGTCGACCCGCAGCAGGTCGATCGCCCGGTCGCCGTCCGGCTTGTAGCGGTTGACGCCGACGATGACCTGCTGGCCGGAATCGATCCGCGCCTGGGTGCGGGCCGCCGCCTCCTCGATGCGCAGCTTCGGGATGCCGGCCTCGATCGCCTTCGCCATGCCGCCTAAGCCCTCGACCTCGCGGATATGGGCCGAGGCCCGGGCGACGAGGTCCTGCGTCAGCCGCTCGACGTAGTAGGAGCCACCCCACGGATCGATGATCCGCGTCGTGCCGCTCTCCTGCTGCAGGAAGAGCTGGGTGTTGCGGGCGATGCGGGCCGAGAAGTCGGTGGGCAGCGCCAGCGCCTCGTCCAGCGCGTTGGTGTGCAGCGACTGTGTGCCCCCTTGCGTCGCCGCCATCGCCTCGAGGCAGGTGCGGGTGACGTTGTTGAACACGTCCTGGGCGGTGAGCGACCAGCCGCTCGTCTGCGAGTGGGTGCGCAAGGCCAGGGACTTGTCGGATTTCGGGGAAAAATCCTTGACCAGGGAGGCCCAGAGCAGGCGCGCCGCCCGCATCTTGGCGACCTCCATGAAGAAGTTCATCCCGATCGCCCAGAAGAACGACAGGCGGGGTGCGAACTTGTCGATGTCGAGACCTGCCGCCATCCCGGCGCGGATGTACTCGACGCCGTCGGCCAGCGTGTAGGCCAGTTCGAGGTCCTGCGTCGCCCCGGCCTCCTGCATGTGGTAGCCGGAGATCGAGATCGAGTTGAACTTCGGCATGTGGGCCGAGGTGTAGCCGAAGATGTCCGAGATGATCCGCATCGACCCGGCCGGCGGGTAGATGTAGGTGTTGCGGACCATGAACTCCTTGAGGATGTCGTTCTGGATCGTGCCGGCGAGCTTTTCGGGGGCGACGCCCTGCTCCTCCGCCGCGACGATGTAGAGGGCGAGGATCGGCAGTACCGCGCCGTTCATCGTCATCGACACGGTCATCTGGTCGAGGGGAATCCCCGAGAACAGCGTCCGCATGTCGTAGATCGAATCGATCGCGACGCCCGCCATGCCGACATCGCCCGAGACCCGCGGGTGATCGGAATCGTAGCCGCGGTGCGTCGCGAGGTCGAAGGCGACCGAGAGCCCCTTCTGCCCGGCCGCGAGGTTGCGGCGGTAGAAGGCGTTCGAATCCTCCGCCGTGGAGAAGCCGGCATATTGCCGGATCGTCCAGGGCTGGGTCGCGTACATGGTGGGATAGGGGCCGCGCAGGAACGGCGCGATGCCCGGATAGGAGCCGGCGAGGTCGAGCCCCTCCCGGTCCTGCGGGCCGTAAGACGCCTTCACCGGGATCCCCTCGGGGGTCATCCACGGCTCGGCGGCGGTCGCCGACGCGGCGGGGCTGGCGGCCGCGGCCGGCGCGAAGGCGATTTCCGAGAAATCCGGGATGCGGGTCATCGGCCTGCGGCTCTCGTTGCTGGCGTTCCTTGTCGATGACTTATAGGCGCGGGTGCCGCTGCGGCCAATGGGTCGAGGGTCCCGGGACGCGACGATCGGCGCCCGACGATCAGCGCCGATCGTGGGCGCGGTCCTCACGCCCCGTCACCCAGATCACCGCGAACGCCGTTGCCAGGACGGCCACGGGCGTGAGGAACAGGAGCCAAGTTGTCTCGGACGCGGTCATGACGGCTCCTTCAAGCGCTCAAGGATCGCCCTTGCCGCCAAATGTAGGCAGGCGCCTACCAAATCCAGAACTGGGCAAGGCCTGTCGCCGAAGGCAGACTGACATTCGTCGTGATCGTGGCAACACCGGGCGCGATGGCGCCAATGGCGACAGCTGCAACGGCGATGCTGTTGAGCCAAGTCGCCGTCAGCTTGATTTATTCGTTGTGGGTCAGTGCCATCGGTTCGCCAGGCTGCCGGAGGCGCACCGGCTCGAACCTCAGTTCGAATGACGTAAAGTCATCCGGCAAGCGATTTCACGAGCTGCCGTCTAGAGCATTTCCCGACGAAGTGGATGCCGTTTCGTCGTGGAAAATGCGGCAAGATCGAAGACCTCGAGTAGCTTCGCGATTGCAACGCGATCGTGAAGCGCTCGCGGGTCATCAGCGCCCCCCGCACCCCTCACTCGACCGGACAGGTCCACATGAATCCTCGACCAGGACACGAGTCCTGGGAAGAGAGGTGCGAGCGGCGAACGATGCGACCGTGATCTCAGCGCGCTTCCTCGCCCCCCGCGACCCGGCCGCGGGCCCGCGCCCGGACCCAGTCGCGCCGCCGCTGATCCGACTTCGATTCGGCCGCCTCCCGCTCCGCCGGCACGGTGGCGTAGAAATCCGCGACCGCGGCGCCGCCATGGATGCGCTGGCCGCGGCCAGCCTCGTCACGCAGCCGCCAGCAGCCGAGCGCCTGGCGCTCGCCGTCGCTCCGGGCGCGGGTGCAGGCCTCCGCCCGGGTGTCGCGGGGCGAGGCCGCGGCGCTGCCCGTAAGCGCAGCGAGCGCGAGGGAGCCGAGGAGCAGGGCGCGAGGGGACAGCAGCGGCTTGCGGAGCATTCCGGACCTTTCGTATGGGGAGGGCACCAAGCCTAGAGACTCGCGCCCATGCCTGCAACCTTACCGGGTCCCCGGCCGGACAGCGCCGCGCGGCTCTGGGCGCCGCTCGCGCGGTTCTCCGCCCTGGAGGCGCGCCTCGGCGACGGGGCGCGGGCCCGCGGTCCGGTCGCGGCCGGCCTCTACGAGCTCCTGCGCTTCGGCGTGAAGCAGGGCTGGGCCTGCCTGTTCGGCGGGGCGCTGTGCGGGCTGATGATCGTCACCTACCTGGCCTACCCGGCCGGCGTAACCCTCGCCCGCTACGATTGTCTGACCCTCGCGGCGGTGGCGATCCAGGTCGCGATGCTGGCCTTGCGCCTCGAGACCTGGGAGGAGGCCAGGGTCATCCTGGTCTTCCACCTCGTCGGCACCGCGATGGAGCTGTACAAGACCCAGATGGGCTCCTGGCTCTATCCCGAGCCGAGCTGGCTTCGCCTCGGCGGCGTGCCGCTCTTCAGCGGCTTCCTCTATGCCAGTGTCGGCTCCTACCTCGCCCGGGTGTGGCGCCTGTTCGATTTCCGCTTCACCCGGCACCCGCCGCTGCCGGCCCTCGTCATCCTGTCGCTGGCGATCTACCTCAACTTCTTCACCCAGCACGTCGTGACCGATCTGCGCCTCGTGCTGTTCGCGGCGGCGGCGGCTTTGTTCGGCCCGGCGATTGTCCATTTCCGGGTCTGGCGGGTGCATCGGCGCATGCCGTTGCTGCTGGGCCTGGTCCTCGTCACCCTGTTCATCTGGATCGCCGAGAACATCGGCACGGCGACGCGCGGATGGATCTACCCCCACCAGGCCGCCGGCTGGGCGGCGGTGTCGCCGCAGAAATTCGGCTCGTGGTTCCTCCTGATGATCATTTCCTACACGCTGGTCGCCCTGGTGAGCCGGCCCAAAGTGTTCAGCAAGCCGTTCGCACCCGCCGGCGCCACCCCGAGCGCGGCCATTGACGCAGGGCCCGCCCGGCCCACTTCCCCGCCAGCGACAGCTGGTTCCCTTCCGGAGTAACGACGACGGTGCCCGATCGCTTCCTGCGGGTCGCCCTGACCGCCGCCCTGGTGCTGCTCGCCCTGTTCGTCGCGCAGCCCTACGTCACGAGCCTGCTGTTCTCCGCCGATGCGCCCCGGGCGGTGACGGCGCGGGGCGACCTCTCGCAGGCCGAGGCCTCGACCGTGGCGCTGTTCGAGCGCGCGGCGCCGTCGGTGGTCTACGTCTTCGCCCGGGCGCAGCAGGGCGCGGTGTCGTTCGATCCCGAGACCGGCGAGCGCCGGCAGGGCGGGGGCGAGCAGACCGGCTCAGGCTTCGTCTGGGACGCCGCCGGCCACATCGTCACCAACAACCACGTCATCCAGGGCGGCGGCGACATCCAGGTCCGGCTCTCCACCGGCGAGGTGGTGCCCGCGACCGTGGCCGGCACCGATCCGAACTACGACCTGGCGGTGCTGAAGCTTGGCCGCGTCTCCGCCGCGCCGCCGCCGATCGCCATCGGCACCTCCGGCGACCTCAAGGTCGGGCAGTTCACCTACGCCATCGGCAATCCCTTCGGCCTCGACCACACCCTGACGACCGGGGTGGTGAGCGCGCTCCAGCGCCGGCTGCCGACCGCGGAGGGCCGGGAGCTGTCGGGCGTGATCCAGACCGACGCGGCGATCAACCCGGGCAATTCCGGCGGGCCGCTGCTCGATTCCGCCGGGCGGCTGATCGGCGTCAACACGGCGATCTTCTCGCCCTCGGGCGCGAGCGCGGGCATCGGCTTCGCCATCCCCGTCGACGTGGTCAACCGGGTGGTGCCGAACCTGATCCGCACCGGCCGTACCCCCAACCCGGGCATCGGCATCGTGGCGGCGAGCGAGGAGGCGGCAGCAAGGCTCGGCATCGACGGCCTCGTGGTGGTGCGGGTGCTGCCGGGCTCGCCGGCCGCGCAGGCCGGCCTCCAGGGCGTCGATCCGGCGACGGGCGAGCTCGGCGACATCATCATGGGGGTGAACGGCCGCCCGGTGCGGCGCCTCGCCGACCTCACCGCGGCGCTCGAATCCGCCGGCGTCGGCAGCCGGGTGACGCTCCAGGTCGAGCGCGACGGGCGGGCGATCACCCTCTCGGTCACCCCGGCGGATATGGGGCAGCGCCGGCGCTGAATGCCGGAGCATTGTCCGACGAAGCGGATGCCGGTTCGTCGCGGACGATGCGGCACAAGCAGAAACCGAGAGGATTTCCAGAAACCGAGAGGATTTCCCGATCGCGACGCGATCGGGAAATCCTCTCGGTCGCGCCGCGGGGCCGGAGGCGCTATCCTGGCTCCGACCGCCCGGAGCCCGCCCCCGTGACCGCACGCCTCCTCGCCGCCCTCGTCCTCGCCGCGGCCGCCCTGCCGGCCGCGGCCGGCGAGCGCGCCGCCGCCCGGCCCCGCCTGTGCCCGCAGGACGCCCCGCCCGGCGTCCGCCTGCCCGACCGGCCCGAATGCCGCGAGGCGCCCCCGGCCCCCGTCCGCGCCGCGGCCCCGGGCTTCATCGATCTCGGCAACGGCACCTCGCTGCGGGTCAGCGGCCGGGCCGCCTACGAGGTCGGCTACACGGGACGCTGAGCCCCGTTTCCCCCCTGATCCGATTCGGACCGAATCGCCCGTCCGAGGACTGCCCCGCCGGAACCCTCCCGACCTTCCCCGCATTCGCTCCCCGAGGCGAGAGGGAGGGCGCGATGATCCTGGCAGCCTGCGAGGGCCGGCACTGGCAGTACGAGATCGTCGAGCATGCCGACGGCTACGTCGTGCGGATGCGCGACCTCGACACGGGCGACATCGAGGAGGACGGCGCCACGGTCTTCCGCACCATGCCGGTCGCCTTCGCCTTCGCCGAGATGTCCGCCGCCTTCGACCGCTTCACCGCCTCGACCGAGGACGAGCCGGACGACGCCCAGACGGCCACCGACTTCGCGGTGAGCGAGCAGGTTTTCTGCGATCTCAGCAGCCGCCTGTGCGACGGCGGGGTCGCTGGCAGCCTGGTCCAGGCCTGGGAGCGCCGGCCGGCGGACGGGCCGCGGCTGACGCTGCATTGATGGGATGCGAGACCGGAGGATTTCTTCCGGATCTCGTCTCACAAGCCCGCGCGGTGGAGCCTACGGCGCCACACACCTGAGCGAAGCCGATCTCCGCATCGCGAAAGCGATTGCGCAGCAATCGCCGAGCGATCGATCGGAGATCGTCCGACCCGGATCCTCACGACCCGAGCCGCTTGAGCACGTCCCGCGCCGCCCGCTCGCCGTCGAGGGTCGCCCCGCCCACCGTCATCGCGCCGCCCCCCGCCGCCGCCTCGCCGGAGAGGAAGATCCGTTCCCCCACCGGCACCCGCAGGGCCTCGCGGGCGGCGAGGTGACCGGGTCGCGCGATCGAGTAGCTGCCGTGGGAATACGGGTCCGTCCACCAGGCGGCGAGGCGGCCTCCGGTGATCGCAGCACGGATGTCGGCGCCGAAGACGCTCACCAGATGGTCGGTCGCCACGCCCAAAGCCGCTGCCTCGCCGGCCTCGCACAGGGCGCGGGCGCCGTCGCCGCCGCAATGGAGCACCGCCAGGGGTTTTCCGAACGGTTGCATCTCCAGGTAGGCGGTGAGGCCGGGCGTGCCGCTCCGCAGGATCACCGCATCGCGCAGGTCCTGCGCCCGCAGCCGCGTGAGATCGAGGGATAGGCCGATCTTGGTGTAGGCACCCATCGTCAGCCCCGCCACGGCCTGCGCGGTCGCCGCCGGCAGGTCGGGGGTGAAGCGAAGCGACCCTGACGCCAGCACGCCGACCGGCACCGTCACGATGGCACACGCCGCCCGCAGGGTGCCGCGGGGCGTCTCGACAGTGACGCCCGGGCCGCGCCAGTCGAGTCCCGTCGCGGGCGTGTCCAGCCGCACCGGCAGGTCGGCGTAGTGGCCCGCCACCAGGGCGCCGTAGCCGTCGACCCAGATGTCGTCGCCGGACCAGAGCTGGTCGTAATCGGCGGTCGAGACCCGGTCCGGCTCCTCGCCGAGGGTGAGGCGGGTGAGCCCGGTTGCGGCGGCCCGCGCCGCCTCGTCCTCGCCCGCCACGGCCTGCGCCACCGAGCGGTCCGGGCCGGCCGGATGGTCGAGCAGCGCGCTCACCCGGCCGAAGCCCGACCGGCGCTGGCGCCGCTCGGCCTCGCTCGCCCGGACGCCGTCCTTCACCAGCACCGGCCAGGGGCTGGTGGCATCGTCGGAGGTGCGCACCTTGGCTGCCAGCGCGATCTCGCGCCACGGGTTGCGCTCGGCCCAGTGCACGTACTGCCCGCCGGCATCGAAGCTGCGCCCCGGCCCGAGCGCCGTCTCGGTGAAGGCCCGCCCGCCGATGCGGCTGCGCGCCTCCAGCACTACGACGCTGTGGCCGCTCCGCCGGATCGTCGCCGCCGCGGCGAGGCCGGCGGCGCCAGCGCCGATCACCGCGACGTCGGCATCCGTCGCGGCACGGGCGCGGGTGGAGGCGGCGAGCGCGGCGGCGCCGGCGAGGAGGGAGCGACGCGACAGCGTCATCTCGGGTCTCCGTGTGAGTTGCCTGTGCGGTCTCACTTCGGCGGGGGCCGGGTCCCGGCAAGGCTCACGCGGCGAAATATCGCCCGGTCGGCCGCTTCAGCCCCGCCGCGCGGGCGTCGGTGCCGAAGATCGTCGGCCGGGTACCGGATCGACCACGACGGGTAGACAGCGGACGGGAGGCACCCCGACCGCGCTCATGACTTGAGCGTTGTGGGCGTGGCGAGCCATTCCGCTCGGCTGTCCCCGCTCCTGCGACAGAGGTGTCGGCGACCTATCGGTATGGCCGAACGGGTGGAGTGCGGATGAAGTCCACTTCGACGCCTCATCACCATCAATTCCGCGGCGGACCGATCAACGGCAAGAATCGCGTCACCAGCGAGTCAGTGCAGCCGGCCTTGGTGAAATTACGGCTGAACGACCCGCTCGGGATACCGCCGGCGCCGGGGCACTTCGATTGCGATTTTACGAAATAACGAGTGCGCTTGCCGCGCATCTTTGCTGCGCCATTCCCGCAGGGCTTGTAGAACTGGCCGACTTATTCTGACATCTGGCGATCGGCGAAATAGGTCACCTCATAGTCGGAGCCGGGCGCGGCGTGCGCAGGGATCGCGGCCAGCGCGCCTGTTCCGGCTATTGCCGTGGCGAATGCAAGAAGCCATTTTCTCATCGCGCCCTCCAGTGCATGACACCGTGCTGAATTTCTGTGTATTCCATGCGCTCTCCTCGGAGACCTGTCAGGTCGTCCACGAGAAGGAGAGACTTGGCGCGGTTCTTTTAAGACAAGGCCTATCGTATCTGATCTGTGGAAGCGCTCGGAAGCGTCGCGGTGGATAATTTTTCGTTCAAGGAGCAGCCGGACGACGTGGAGATGCGGATAGTATTCTATCCGATCGTCTTGTCCTGATGGCGAGAACTGCCGCTGGGCGCCGTTCTACCTGCGCAGCCTCCTGCCCGACGAGCACAAGAGTGTATAGCCGATAGCGGCGCGCGTCATGCCCGGCAGCTGATATTGTGGACGACTACGGAGGGTTGGTCACAAGCCGGCAATTCTGCGCAAGCAGTCTCGCCCTCACACCCGCCCCGCGAACGCCATCCGTCCCTGGTTGTGCCCGAGGTTGCGCGGCATCCGCTCCGCGGCGAAGCCGGCGGCCTTGAGCCGGGCCAGCATCTCGGCCTCGCCGTAGCGCGCGAGCCCGAGGCTCCGACGCAAGGTCCGGTAATCCGAGACGAGGGTGCGGGCGAGGCCGAGGAGCGCCGCCAGCAGAAAGCCGTCGCGCCGGGCGAAGGCGAGGAGGGCGGTCGCATCCGCGACGGCGCCGAGATGCGGCGGGATCACGTCGGCGAGGATCAGGCGGCCGCCGGGCCGCAACAGGCGGCGCCAGTCGCGCAGGCACGCGTCGAGTTCGGCAGCCGTGAGGTACTGCGCCAGGGAATTCGCCACCACGAGGTCGAGGCTCGCCGGCGGCAGCGCCGCGACCTCGTCGGGCGACAGGACGGCGATCGCCGTGTTGCCGGAGAAGCGCCGGGCCAGGGCCTCGCGCTGGCGCGGGGAGGCGTCGCAGAGGAGGAGCCGGCCGCAATGCGCGGCGACGTGGTCGGCGGAGAGAGCCTCGCCGCAACCGTGGTCGAGGATCGCCGCGTCCGGATGCGGCACCAGGGCGGCGATGTCGTCAGCTAGCCCGGCATAGTGCCGGGCCTTGTGGCGCGCATTGACGTAGATCGGGGTGTCGCGGTCCCAGAATTCGCGCCAGGAGGTGACCACCCGACCCTCCCGCCTTGCGCGCGTGGCGGCGTCAGCCGCCGATCAGCAGGACCGAGACCGCCCGGTCGATCGAGAGATAGAACACCGCGAAGGCGACGAGGGAGGCCAGCGCGAACTCGGCGGCGTCGTTCGGCAGGGCGCGCAGCTCGCGCAGGGTCTCGCGGCCGTAGAGGGCGCCGAGCCAGGCCAGCGTCAGCACCACCGGCATCGCGAACAGGAACGACCAGGTGCTCTCGACCCGGCTCGCCATCGGGTCCATCAGCGCGCGGATGTTGCGCACCCACGGCGCCTGGGTCGCGGCGGCGAGGGTGGTCACCCAGGCCAGCCCCACGGCGATGCCGAGATGGGTGGTGAAGGTGCGGTGCAGGCGCGAGAAGCTGTCGGTCGCGGCGTGGTCGGTCACTGGGCAAGCCCCGAAATCGCGGCCCCGCGACGATCGTTCATCGTCGTCGCTCCAGGGCGGTGGACGGCCGAGAGAATCGGCCGCGAGTTCGGGTTTTTTGTGGCTGCGGCCGAAACCGGCCGCAACCTTTTTCGGAGTTACGCGTTGCCGCCTTTCGTCTCGCGCATGAGGCTGACGAAGCGGTCGAACAGGTAGTGGCTGTCCTGGGGGCCCGGCGAGGCCTCCGGATGGTGCTGCACCGAGAAGGCCGGACGGTCGGTGAGCGACAGGCCGCAATTCGAGCCGTCGAACAGCGAGACGTGGGTCTCGACCGCGTTCCCGGGCAGGCTCTTGGGATCCACCGCGAAGCCGTGGTTCATCGAGACGATCTCGACCTTGCCGGTGGTGTGGTCCTTCACCGGGTGGTTGGCGCCGTGATGGCCCTGGCTCATCTTCACCGTGCGGCCGCCGAGCGCGAGGCCCATCAGCTGGTGGCCGAGGCAGATGCCGAAGGTCGGGACCTTCTGGTCGAGGAGGGCGCGGATCACCGGCACCGCGTATTCGCCGGTCGCCGCCGGGTCGCCCGGGCCGTTCGACAGGAAGACGCCGTCGGGCTTGAGCGCCAGCACCTCGTCCGCCGTCGCGGTGGCCGGCACGACGGTGACGTCGCAGCCCGCCTTGGCGAGCAGGCGCAGGATGTTGCGCTTCACGCCGTAATCGATCGCCACGACCTTGAGGCCCTCGCCCGCAGGCCGGCTGCCGTAGCCGGCGGGGTGCTGCCACACGGTCTGGCCCCAGGTGGTGGAGGCCTTGCTCGTCACCGGCGGCACGAGGTCGAGGCCCTCCATCGGCGGGAGCGCGGCGGCCTTGGCCTTCAGCGCCTCGCGGTCGAAGCGGCCGTCCGGGTCGTTCGCCAGGATCGCGTTCGGCATGCCGCGGTCGCGGATGAGGGCGGTCAGCGCCCGGGTGTCGACGCCGGTGATACCGACGATGCCGCGGGCCTTCAGCCAGCCGTCGAGGTGGCGCGAGGAGCGCCAGTTGGACGGGTTGGTGACGGCCGAGGCGATCACCGCGCCCCGCACGCCGGAGGCGGGGGCGTCGTCGAGGCTCTCGAGGTCCTCGTCGTTGGTGCCGACATTGCCGATGTGGGGGAAGGTGAAGGTGACGATCTGCCCGGCATAGGACGGATCGGTCAGGATCTCCTGGTAGCCGGTCATCGCGGTATTGAAGCAGACCTCGCCGGCGGCCTCGCCGGTGGCTCCGATGCCGAAACCCTCCAGAACCGTGCCGTCGGCGAGCACCAGGAGGGCGGTCGCGACGGGCTCGGCCCAGCCTTCGGGTTGCGCGGGGGCGGCCGCGTCGTCTTGCAGCATGATCGTGAACTCGCTTATGTCGCGGCCGGGCACGGCCGACGGGCGCGGCCGGCTGTTTACGAGGCCGGCGGCGGCCCGGTCAATCTGGGGATGCCCCGGTATCCCCTCAAGTGCCCCGCCTTTCAAGTGTCTTGTAACACACGACAACACCAGGAGACCGGCATGCTGCGCCAGCGCCTCACCGCCGAGATGAAGGAGGCCATGAAGGCCGGCGACAAGGCGAAGCTCGCCACCGTCCGGCTGATCCAGGCCGCGCTCAAGGACAAGGACATCGAGGCCCGCGGCCTCGGCAAGGAGCCGCTGGCCGAGGAGGAGATCTTCTCGCTGCTCCAGAAGATGATCAAGCAGCGCAACGAATCCG
This sequence comes from Methylobacterium sp. 17Sr1-1, assembly GCF_003173775.1. Classification (NCBI taxonomy): domain Bacteria; kingdom Pseudomonadati; phylum Pseudomonadota; class Alphaproteobacteria; order Hyphomicrobiales; family Methylobacteriaceae; genus Methylobacterium; species Methylobacterium sp. 17Sr1-1. Next base: position 720,579 of record NZ_CP029552.1, read on the forward strand.
CCACGGTCTACGACCAGGGCGGCCGGCCCGAGCTCGCGGAAGGAGAGCGCGCCGAGGCCGCGATCATCACCCAGTTCCTGCCCCAGCAGATGGACGAGGACGAGACCCGCGCGGCGATCCAGGCCGCCATCGCCGAGACCGGCGCCGCCTCGCCGAAGGACATGGGCAAGGTCATCGCCGCCCTGAAGGGGAAGTATGCCGGCCGGATGGACTTCGCCAAGGCGAGCGGCCTGGTGAAGGGGATGCTGGCCTGATACCAACGGCCTAAGTGCACCTCACAAAACTCCCGCCGCGCTGACGCCGCCACAGCCAGCGACAACGGCGATCGGGAGTTCTGTGAGAGACACCAAGATGCTGACGCATCAACGTCGATCTCGGGCCTGCCCGAGATCGACGAGGCCGTTGACCCATCTCGCATTTTCGACACCAGGCCAAAGGCTCGGCGAAAATTCGAGAACGGAACCAAAGGCCGTCTTCAACGACCATTGGTATGAATTGCTCCGGGTCCCGCGCGGCGGGGCCCGGTCCGCCTCCCGCCGGAACGGGGGCCGCGAAACGGCTCCTCCTCGGCCCCACGAGGCGGGTTCGGCCTCGCGGCCGGCAGGGAAGGTGTGGGCGCTTCCGCTCGGTCGTTTCGTGATATTCGGCGCGAGACTTCACCGAAGGACCAGTCGCTCCCGCCGCCTGCACCGTATTCGGAAGCCGGATACCTACTTCAGCAGCCGGCCGCTGCGACAGTTAGGCCTTCATTAGGGAACTTGTCGTCATCTGTGGCCGAATGGAAGTGAAGCCTGTGCGGCTTTCAGCATTCGGAGGATCACGGTGCGTTCGTTGTTGTCCATCCGGGCCCTGGTGCTCGGGATCGCGCTCGCGCTGGGCGCGATCGTCGGCGCCATGACGCTCGACGGAGTGGTCAAGGCCTGGGACGGCCACCGCAACGCCGGGACCGTCGCCGCCGCGGCGAAGCTCGACCAGCGCATCCTCGAGGCGATGCAAGCCTTCCGCTCCGAGCGCGGCGACACCGCCGCGACCTTGGGCCTGTCGGGCGAGCAGGTCGGAGCGATGCGCAAGGTCATCGACGGCCATCGCGGCCGGGTCGACGCGGCGATCCGGGTGCTCCTCGCCGCGCCGGCCGACCTCGACGTGCCGGGCCTCGCCGAGACGCTGAAGGACCTGGATTCCGGCTACCGCGACCAGCTCGCCCTGCGGCAAGCGGCGGACGCGGCCTACGGCCTCGAGGCCGGCGCCCGCGACAAGGCCCTGGCGCCGCGGGTGCTGCAGACCGGCGACGCGGTGCTGGCGCGGCTCGAGCGGGTCTCGGCCGCGCTGGAGCGGCAGATGGGCCGCCTCGATCCCGGGAGCCGGGTGCTGACTGGCGCCAAGAACAACGCCTGGGCGACCCGGGCGACCGCCGGCTCGCTCGCCGTGGTGGTCAACACCGTCCTGTCGAGCCGGACGCCGCTGACGCCCGAGCAGGGCGAGGCGGTGCAGCTGCTGCGCGGCCGCTACGAGGCGACGTGGAAGCTCGTCGAGGCCGCGACCGCCGACCTGCCGCCCCGCATCGCCGAGGCGGTGACGGCGGCGCAAGGCGCCTACTTCACGCCCGAGGTGACGGCGACGATCCAGCGCAACCTGCGCGCCTTCGCGCCCGGCGCCGAGCCGGCGATGACCCTGCCCGAGTGGCAGAAATTCGTCACCCCCAAGCTCAACACCATCGTGGCGGTGGCCAACGAAGCGCTCGCCGCCGGCGTGCAGGCGGCGGACGCCGCGGCCGAGGCGGCGCAGGGGCGGCTGATCGCCAACGCGGCCCTGTTCGGGGCGGCGCTCGTGCTCGTGGCCTTGAGCTGCGCGGTGGCGCATTTCCGCATCGCCCTGCCGATCCGGCGCATGACCGCCGCGATGCAGGCCCTGGCCGAGGGCGACGCCGCCGTGACGGTGCCGGCGATCGGCCGCCGCGACGAGATCGGCGCGATGGCGGCCACCGTGCAGGTGTTTCGCGACAACCTGATCCGCACCCGGGCGCTTGAAGAGGAGACGGCCCTCGCCCGCGCCTCGGCCGAGGAGCAGCGCCGGGCCGGCATGCGCCAGATGGCGGACGCCTTCGAGCACGCCGTCGGCGGCATCGTCGGCCAGGTCGCGGCCTCCGCCACCGAGCTCCAGGCCACCGCCGCGGTCATGACCGATGGCGCGACGCGGACCGCCGGCCGCTCCGGCGCGGTCGCCACCGCCGCCGGACAGACCGCCGAGAATGTCGGCACCGTCGCGGCCGCGGCCGAGGAGCTCGGCGCCTCGGTCCAGGAGATCGGCCGCCAGGTCTCGGGCTCGGCCGCGCTGGCGCGGACCGCCGTCGACGAGGCCGCGGGCACCGCCGGCCACATGCGCGAACTGAGCGAGGCGGTGGCCCGCATCGGCGACGTCGTCGGGCTGATCTCGTCGATCGCCAGCCAGACCAACCTGCTCGCCCTCAATGCCACGATCGAGGCGGCGCGCGCCGGTGCCGCCGGCCGCGGCTTCGCGGTGGTGGCCGCGGAGGTGAAGGAACTCGCCGGCCAGACCGCCAAGGCGACCGAGGAGATCACCGGCCAGATCGGCCGCATCCAGGGCAAGACCGGCGATGCGGTCGCGGCGATCGAGGCGATCACCGGGCGCATCGCCGAGATCAGCCGCGTCTCGGTGGGCATCGCCGCGGCGGTGGAGGAGCAGGGCGCGGCGACCCAGGAGATCGTCCGCAACGTCGCCGAGGCGGCCTCGGGCACCCATGCGGTGACGCACACGATCACCGCCGTGGCAGGGGCGGCCGAGGAGACGGGAGCCGCGGCGACGCAGGTGCTCGCGGCCTCGTCCGAGCTGTCGCGGCACTCCGAGCAGCTCTCGGCCGAGGTGGCGCGCTTCCTCGCCACCGTGCGGGCGGCGTGACGGCCCATCCGCCGATCCCCGATCCGTTAGGACTCTGCTGACCAAGACGCGCTACAAGGCAGATCCCTCGATCGGACCGTCACCTTGCGCTATCCGCCCCACCTGCTCGAAGAGATCCGCTCCCGCCTGCCGGCCTCCGAGGTCGTCGGCCGGCGCGTGCGCCTCAAGAAGGCGGGCCGGGAATGGCGCGGCCTGTCGCCGTTCAACGCGGAAAAATCGCCGTCGTTCTACGTCAACGACCAGAAGCAGTTCTATCACTGCTTCTCGTCGGGCAAGCACGGCGACATCTTCACCTTCGTGATGGAGACCGAAGGGGTCTCGTTCCCGGAGGCCGTGGAGCGCCTGGCCAACGAGGCCGGTGTGGCGCTGCCGGCGCCGAGCGAGGCCTCGCGCGAGAGCGAGACGCGCCGCCGCGGCGCGCTCGAGGTGATGGAACTGGCCTGCGTCTTCTTCGAGGAGCAGCTGGCCGGCCGCGCCGGGGCCCGCGCCCGCGACTACCTCGCCGGCCGCGGCCTCGACGGCGAGGTGGGCCGCACCTTCCGCCTCGGCTACGCCCCGCCCGAGCGCTACGCGCTCCGCGACTACCTCGCGGCCCGCGACGTGCCGGCCGAGCTGATGGTGGAACTGAACCTGCTGACCACCGGCGACGACATCAAGGTGCCGTTCGACCGGTTCCGCGACCGCGTGATCTTCCCGATCCGCGACGTGCGCGGCCGTGTGGTGGCCTTCGGCGGCCGCGGCATGAGCCCGGATGCCAAGCCCAAATACCTCAACTCCTCCGAGACGCCGCTCTTCCACAAGGGGCGGATGCTCTACAATCACCACGCCGCCCGGAAGAGCGCCCACGACACCGGCCGGGTGATCGCGGTCGAGGGCTATGTCGACGCCATCGCGATGACGCTCGCCGGGCACCCGGAGGTGGTGGCCTCCCTCGGCACGGCGCTGACGGAAGACCAGCTCGCCCTGCTCTGGCGCATGGCCGACGAGCCGATCCTGTGCTTCGACGGCGACGGCGCCGGCCGGCGCGCCGCCTACCGCGCCCTCGACGTGGCGCTGCCGGCGCTCCAGCCCGGAAAGTCCCTGCGCTTCGCCCTGATGCCGGAGGGCCAGGACCCGGACGACCTGCTGCGCACCGGCGGCCCGGGCGCCATCGACCGGGTGCTCGACGGCGCCCGGCCGCTGGTCGACGTCCTGTGGTCGCGCGAGACCGAGATGAGCCCGGTCGACACGCCGGAGCGCCGGGCCGGCCTCGCCCAGCGCCTGCGCGAGATCGTCAACGGCATCCGCGACGAGACCCTGAAGCGCTACTACCGCGACGAGATCGAGGCGCGCTTACGGTCCTTGAGCCCCAACGGCGGCGCCCGCCGAGAGGGCGGCGCGGATCGGGCGTACCGGGAGCGTGCGCCCTTCGTGCCGCGCGGGCGCGGGCAGCCCCAGGCGCCGGTCTCGCCACGGCTCACCGCCCGGGCGAGTCCGTTGCTCGCCCGCTCGTCGCTGTTCTCCGGCGGCTCGTCCTCGCGCGAGGCCCTGATCGTCGCGGCCCTCCTGGTCCATCCGGAGCTGCTGGCCCGCGAGGCCGAGGAGCTGGCCGAGGTCGAGTTCGAGGGAGCGGATGCCCGCGCGCTGCGCGGCGCGCTGCTCGATCTCGCGGCGGAGGGCGGGGCGGGCGACGCCGCGTTCCTCGACGCGCGGCTGGAGCGGGCCGGGCTCGCGGCGGCGGCGGGTCGGATCGCCGGCTTGGTGCGCCCCGGTGACCGCTGGGTGCTCGATCCGCACGCCGATCCCGTGCGGCTGGAGGACGCGCTCCGACAGGCCGTGATCTTGCACCGCAAGGCCGGAACGCTACATAGCGAACTCCGGGCCGCCGAACGCGCCCTGGCGGACGAGGAGACGGAGGCCAACTTCGCCTGGCTGCGCGACGTGAAGACCCGCCTCTCCGTAGTGGCGGGCGCCGAAGCCGAGGCCGAGGCGACCGAAGAGACGGAATCGCCCTGACGCCGAACCCAACTTGGGCGAGGTGCGGCTTGCGGCTTTCGTCCGGACTAGTTAACGGCAAGTCGATCGAATGGCTTGCACATTTGCGTGAGTTCCTGGGGCGGCTCGTGCGCCGTCCGACGAGACATCACGGTGCCGGCACGGCGGGAGCCTCCCCCGCCCGGGCACTGCCGACACCGGGAAGCATAGGCTGAGCATGGCGACGAAGGCAACGGAACGAGACGAGACCGAGGCGGCCCCCGAGCAGCAGACCGACGGCCCGCTCCTCGACCTGACGGATGCCTCCGTCAAGCGGATGATCAAGCTCGCCAAGAAGCGCGGCTACGTCACCTACGACGAGTTGAACGAGGTGCTGCCGCAGGAGGAATTCACCTCCGAGCAGATCGAGGACGTGCTGGGGCAGCTGTCCGAGCTCGGCGTCAACGTGGTCGAGGCCGAGGAGGCCGACGAGCAGCAGGGCGAGAACGCGCCCCAGGAAGCCGCCGAGGAGGAAGAGGCGAGCGAGGGCGGCGAGGTGGCCGAGGTCGCCGCCGCGCGTCCCGTCGCGCTCCGGGCCGAGACCACGAAGGAGCCGACGGACCGCACCGACGATCCGGTCCGGATGTACCTGCGCGAGATGGGCTCGGTCGAGCTTCTCTCCCGCGAGGGCGAGATCGCGATCGCCAAGCGGATCGAGGCCGGGCGCGAGGCGATGATCGCCGGCCTGTGCGAGAGCCCGCTGACCTTCCAGGCCATCATCATCTGGCGCGACGAGCTCGTCGACGGCCGGGTGCTCCTGCGCGACATCATCGACTTGGAGGCCACCTATGCCGGCCCCGACGGCCGCGCCGGCCCCGCCGAGGGCGAGGTCGAGGGGGAGGGCGACGAGGAGGCCGAGGGCGAGACCCCGCCGGAAGGCGAGGGCGACGAGGACGACCTCGAGAACAACGTGTCGCTCTCGGCGATGGAAGCCGAGCTGAAGCCGCGCGTGCTCGAGACCTTCGACGCGATCGCGGAGAACTACCGCAAGCTGCGCAAGGTCCAGGCCGAGCAGGCCGAGACCCGGCTCAAGGGCGCCGCGGCCTCCGAGTCCCAGGGCCAGCGCTACTCCGAGCTGAAGAACACCGTCGTCGCCGACGTGAAGTCGCTGTCGCTGAACGCCAACCGCATCGAGGCGCTGGTCGAGCAGCTCTACGACATCAACAAGCGGCTGATCTCGCACGAGGGCCGCCTGATGCGGCTCGCCGAGAATCACGGCGTCGCCCGCGACGAGTTCCTGCGCCACTACCAGGGCTACGAGCTCGACCCGCACTGGGTCGAGCGGGTGGCCAAGCTCGGCGGCAAGGGCTGGAAGAACTTCACCGAGCGCGGCGCGGTGAACATCCTGACCCTGCGCGAGCAGATCATCTCGCTCGCCTCCGAGACCGGCCTGGAGATCCAGGAATACCGGAAGATCGTCCACATGGTCCAGAAGGGCGAGCGCGAAGCCCGCCAGGCCAAGAAGGAGATGATCGAGGCCAACCTCCGGCTGGTGATCTCGATCGCCAAGAAGTACACCAACCGCGGCCTGCAGTTCCTGGACCTGATCCAGGAGGGCAACATCGGCCTGATGAAGGCGGTCGACAAGTTCGAGTACCGCCGCGGCTACAAGTTCTCGACCTACGCCACGTGGTGGATCCGGCAGGCGATCACCCGCTCGATCGCCGACCAGGCCCGCACGATCCGCATCCCGGTGCACATGATCGAGACGATCAACAAGATCGTCCGGACCTCGCGCCAGATGCTGCACGAGATCGGCCGCGAGCCGACCCCGGAGGAGCTGGCCGAGAAGCTGGCGATGCCGCTCGAGAAGGTGCGCAAGGTCCTCAAGATCGCCAAGGAGCCGATCTCGCTCGAGACCCCGATCGGCGACGAGGAGGATTCCCACCTCGGCGACTTCATCGAGGACAAGAACGTCGTCCTGCCGATCGACGCGGCGATCCAGTCGAACCTGCGCGAGACCACCACCCGGGTGCTGGCCTCGCTCACCCCCGCGAGGAACGCGTGCTGCGCATGCGCTTCGGCATCGGCATGAACACCGACCACACCCTCGAGGAGGTCGGCCAGCAATTCTCGGTGACCCGCGAGCGCATCCGCCAGATCGAGGCCAAGGCCCTGCGCAAGCTCAAGCATCCGAGCCGGTCCAGGAAGCTGCGGAGCTTCCTCGACAACTGAGGCTGTGAGTCCGGCCAGAAAGGGCCCGGCAGGCGATCCGCCTCCCGGGCCCTTTTTCGTTACCGCGGCGGCGCCACGATCCGCGCCACCGCGCGCCGAACCAGCGGCAGCACGAGCAGCAGCGTCGGGAAGGCGACGAGCCAGGAGAAGCCCCAGGCGCGCGGCCAGTGCCACAGGAGGTCCGGCGTGACCCCATGCGCGAGCAGGGTCGAGATGCCGGAGACGACGCAGGTCATCAGGATGGAGAGCAGGAACGCGGTCACCAGTGGCGCGGAGGAGGCCGGCAGGCGTCGCGGAGAGGAAGGAGACGACATGGCACGTCTTTCGAAACGGGCTCTCGGCCCGGACGATGCGGCACGCACCCGCCCGGTGCAGATCACCTGAGGGAGCGCGTTGCTTGACGTGAGACGCTTACGGCCGGCCGGAGCATGGCCCGGCGACGAACTCGGCTTTAGCAGGACCGAGGACCGATGCCAACCTGGCTGACCGGTTCTCCGCAGCCAAGCCTTCATCGCCACGTCTTCGTAGCCAAGCCTTTCCAGAGTCAAGCCTTGCCGTCCCGCGGCGCAAAGCCCATGTCAGGGCGATGTACGACCAGCCTCGCCCCACCTCCGTTCCGACGCCCACGGCCGCGGCGGACGGATCGGAGGCGAGCGACATCCCGATCGGCCTGTTTCGCGATTGCGTGGCGCTCCGCGACTGGTTGCTCAGCGAGGGGGCGCGACTGCCGGAATCCGGCGACCTCCTCGCCGGCATGGCCGAGCGGCTGAACGACCTCGGCGTGCCGGTCGACCGCGCCACCACCGCGATCGACGCGCTGCACTCGGACTATTCCGGCGTCGGCCGGTTCTGGACCCGGGAGGACGGCGTCAGCTTCCGCCTCTTTCCGCACGGCGAGGCCACCGAGCAGGCGCTCGCCCGCAGCCCCTTCGCCCATGTCTACGCCACCGGCGAGTGGCTGATCCTCGACCTGCGCGAGACGCCGGACGACCGGTTCAGCATCGTCCCGGAGCTGAAGGCGGCGGGCTTCACCCATTACATCACCGTGCCGCTGTTCTTCACCAACGGCACCAAGAACGGCGTCACCTTCGCGACCCGCGACCCGCGGGGCTTCGGCGACGACGACCTGGCGATCCTGCGCTTCATCGTACCGACCCTGTCGGCGGTGATGGAGATGCGCGGCCTCAACGCCCGGCTCGACCACGTCTTGCGGGTCTATGTCGGCGACGGGCCGCATCAGGCGATCCTCGCCGGCTTCATCCGCCGCGGCCAGGTCGAGCGGATCCGCTCGGCGATCCTGTTCGCCGACATGCGCGGCTACACCCGCCTCACCGACGCGCTGCCGCCCGAGGCTTCGGTCGAACTGCTGAACACCTATTTCGACTGCCTGGTGCCGCCGATCGAGAGCGAGGGCGGCGAGGTGCTGAAGTACATGGGCGACGGCCTGCTGGCGATCTTCCGCGAGAGCGGCGACGATCTCGGCGGCGCGGCGCAAGGCGCCCTCTCGGCGGCGCAGGCCGCGCTCCGCCGCGTCGAGGAGGCCAACCGCGCCGGGCGCTTCCCCACCCGCATCGAGGTCGGCATCGCGCTCCATCACGGCGAGGCGGCCTACGGCAATGTCGGCTCCGGGGCACGCCTCGATTTCACGGTGATCGGCCGCGACGTGAACCTGGCCAGTCGGCTGGCCAAGCTCAACAAGGTCCTGTCCGAGCCGCTCTTGATGTCGAAGCCCTTCGTCGACTTCCTGTGGGGCGATCCCGAATTGCTCGGCACCCACCCCCTCGACGGCTTCGCCGAGGAGATGGCGATCTACCGTCCGGGCAAGGGCGGCTGAGGCGCGGTTGGAGGCCTGGCGGAAGACCGGTTGACGGCGGGCCCGTCCCTCGCCAGATAGCGGATGTTCCAGGGAGATCCCCGACAAGGGGCTGAGACACCGCTGGACCGCCCTTTCAGGCCCGGTCAGCGCGGAAATCCTTCGAACCTGATCCGGCTCATACCGGCGTAGGGATTGGACAGGGTTCCGCGGGACCCGCGCGCATCACCGGCAATCGGGCGCAGTCCACTCCCTTCGGGCCACCGTGGAGACGAGGGTGCACGCGCAGACGATCGGACGGCGGGGCGGACCGGCCCCGAGCCCGGAGAGCGACCGGTTGCCTGAACGAGCCGAGGTCGCGGTGATCGGCGCCGGGCTGATCGGCCTGTCGGTCGCGTGGCGCCTGGCGCGCGCGGGTCTCTCCGTCGCGGTGATCGAGCGCGGCCGGGCCGGGGACGGCGCCAGCCTCGCCGCCACCGGCATGCTGGCCGCGGCCGCCGAGCACGAGCCCGGGGGCGAGGTCCTGTCGCCGCTCTGCCTCGAAAGCCAGCGCCTCTGGCACCCGTTCCGCGACGAGCTGGAGGCCGAATCGGGCCTCTCCATCGATTACCGCCGCGAGGGCACCCTCGTGATCGCGCTCGGTCGCGACGAGGTCGAACGGCTGCGCTTCCGTCACGAGTTGCAGCGCCGCGACGGTCTGTCCGTCGAGTGGCTGTCCGGCTCCGCCATTCGCGCCCGCGAACCGGGACTGCGCCCCACCGTCACTGCCGGCATCTTGTGCCCCGACGACCACCAGGTCGATCCCGCCCGCGTGATGGCCGCCCTGCGCCGAGCCTTCCGAGCCGTGGGCGGGCGCCTCGTCGAGGAGACCACGGTCACCGCATTCGCCCGCGAGGGCGGCCGGGTCACCGGGGTCGAGACCTCCGCCGGTTCGTTGAGGGCCGGCACCGTCGTGCTCGCCTCCGGTGCCTGGGCCGGGGAGGGGAGCCTGGTGCCCGACCTCGCCCTCCCGGTGCGCCCGCTCAAGGGCCAGTCGATGGCGCTGCAGATGACGCCGCGCAGCGGGCTCCTCTCCCACGTGGTCTGGACCGAGCAGGTCCACATGGCGCCGAAGGGGGATGGCTCGCTCATCGTCGGCGCCACCGTGGAGGAGACCGGCTTCGACCCGCACCTCACCGGCGGCGGTCTCTACGCCCTGCTGGAGGGCGCCCGCCGGGCGCTGCCGGGAGTCGAGGAGATGCGGGTGGCGGGCATCTGGAGCGGCTTCCGCCCGACCTCCGACGACGACGCCCCGATTCTCGGCGAGGCCCGGCCCGGCCTGGTGCTGGCCGCCGGCCACCACCGCAACGGCTACCTCCTGGCCCCGGTCACCGCCGAGGCCGTCGCCACCCTGATCCTGCGCGGCGAGACGCTGCCGGTGGCCGCCCCCTTCGGCCTGTCCCGGTTCGCCCCGCCTCCCTCCCTTCGAAGCGAGACCGCATGAAGCTCTTCGTCAACGGCGAATCCCGCGACAGCGAGGCCGCCACCCTCGACGCCCTGTGGCGCCAGGAGACCGCCGACCTGGACCTGCCCGGCCCGCAGGGCTTCGCCATCGCGCTCAACGGCGCGGTGGTGCGCCAGCGCGACTGGGCGGCGACGGCGCTCGCCGAGGGCGACCGCGTCGAGATCGTGCGGGCCATGCAGGGGGGTAGGACGAGCGGGACGACGCGGAGGGTTTGGAAACCCGGTCCTGTTCCTCGCAACGGACCCTATCATCGAGACCGGCGGGTCAGAACCCCCCGGTCCGCCACAACGCCAAAGCCGCCGCGACCAGCATGGCGACCCAGGCGCCGGCGACCAGCGTCAGCACGCGGCGTCCGGATCGGGGCCGGTTGTCGTTGGCGGCCCGGCGCAGCCTCACGGCGGCGGCGGCGTAGCCGTGGGTGGACGCCGCGATCGTGGCCGGGCGGGCAGGGGCGGTCTTGCGCAGGCTCGTCATGGCGATTCGTGCTCGTCGGATGACGATAGCACGCGCGCGAGCGGAGCGTGAGCCGGCCGAACGACGCAAGCCGTCAGGACGAGAGCCGGATCGGGCGCGCCATGGTCCGGGGAGCGTGTTCGTCGATCCAGCGAGGGCTGAGCACGGCGCCGTCCTCGGTCACGATCCACGGCAGCGCCTCGGGATCCTTCGCCGCGACGGCCGCCGCCAGGGCTGCGCGCAGGGTGGGATAGCGGCGCGTCTCCCGCGGCCCCGGCGCGGCGCGGGCGCCGTGCCAGACCATCAGCTCGGCCGGGCGCTCCATCTGCGGCTGCGACATCGTCGGACTCCTCTCGGGCCGCCAAGCCTTGGCAAGGCTCGAATTCGCGGCGAGCCGAGGGGAGGATGGCGGATCCGGGATGGAGCGGCGCTTAACCGAGGATTGCGATTCGGTAACGAAGCCGGGTCACGACTCCGCCGGCGCCTCGCGGTGCGGCCGCAATTCCGGGGCCCCGAGCTCGGGCTCGGCCTCCGCCGCCGGCTCGGCCCGGCTCTCGGCGCGGCTGGTATCGATGAACAGGCGCGCCTCGCCCTCGCTCAGCCCCAAGCTGCGCAGGGAATAGAGCGCCATGCCGAAGCCGACCTCGCGCTCGGCCATCAGCACCAGCCCGACCTTGTCCTCCTCGAGGTTGCGCCGCTCGGTGTCGCTGTGGGTGCGCACCACGGTGTCGATCCCCGGATTGGCCTCGCGGGCGATCTCGATCAGGCGGCGGGCCTGGTGCGCGTCCGGGCTCGCCACCACGAGCAGGCGCGCCCGCCCGATATCCGCCGCCTCGAGGATGCCCGGCGCGCCGGCATCGCCGAACACCGCCGCGATGCCCGCCGTTCGCAGCTCCTCGACCCGGCGCCGGTCGCGCTCCACCACCACGAAGGGCAGCTCCCAGGCCGCCAGCGCCTTGCCGATGGCGCCACCGACCCGGCCGTAGCCGACCACCACCGCGTGGCCCTCGCGGCCCTTGGCGTGGGCGGAGACCGCGATCTCGTCGGCCCCGCGCTCGAACCGGGCGGCGAGCCGCGGCCGCGCCTCGACGAAGCCGCTCAGGCGGCTCAGGCCGGCGAAGATCAGCGGGTTGAGGGTGATCGAGAGGAGCGAGCCGGCCAGGATCAGGTCGCGCCCCTCCGGCGGCAGCAGCTTCAGGCCGATGCCGAGGCTCGCCAGGATGAACGAGAACTCGCCGATCTGCGCCAGACTCGCCGCGATGGTGAGCGCCGTCGAGAGCGGGTGGCGGAAGGCCAGCACGATCGCGACCGCCGCGAGCGACTTGCCGACCAGGATCACCGCCAGGGTGGCGAGCACGGCGAGCGGCTCGCGCAGGAGGATCGTCGGGTCGAACAGCATGCCGACCGAAACGAAGAACAGGACTGCGAAGGCGTCCTGCAGCGGCAGGGAATCCGCCGCGGCCTGGTGGCTGAGGTCTGATTCGGCCAGCACCATGCCGGCGAAGAATGCGCCGAGGGCGAAGGAGACGCCGAACAATTCGGCCGAGCCGTAGGCGATACCGAGCGCCAGCGCCAGCACCGCCAGGGTGAACAGCTCGCGCGAGCCGGTGCGGGCGGCCTGATCGAGGAGCCAGGGCACCACCCGGCGGCCGCCGGCCAGCATCAGCCCGGCGAAGGCCGCCACCTTGGCCAGCGTGAGACCGAGGGTGAGCCAGATGTTGCCGTCGCCCGCGATACCGTGCGCCGCACCCGCGCTCTCGCCGCCGAGCGGCCCGGCGAGCGCCGGCAGCAGGACGAGGGCCAGCACCATCGCCAGGTCCTCGACGATGAGCCAGCCGACGGCGATGCGGCCTTTGTCGGAATCGAGGAGGCTGCGCTCCTCCAGCGCCCGCAGGAGGACCACCGTCGAGGCGACCGAGAGGGCGAGGCCGAAGACCAGGCCGGCCCCCAGGCCCCAGCCCCAGGCGAGGCTCAAGCCCAGCCCCATCAGGGTCGCGACCGCGATCTGCACCACGGCGCCGGGCAGCGCGATGGCGCGCACCGACATCAGGTCGCCGATCGAGAAGTGCAGGCCGACCCCGAACATCAGCAGGATCACGCCGATCTCGGCGAGCTGCCCCGCCAGTTCCGCGTTGCCGACGAAGCCCGGCGTGTGCGGGCCGACCGCGACGCCCGCCAGGAGATAGCCGACCAGCGGCGGGAGCTTCAGCCGCTGCGCGAGCATGCCGCCGATGAACGCGAAGACGAGCCCGAGGGCGATGATGGCGATCAGCTCGGAGGCGTGCGGCACGGTCGGGTCAGCTCCTTTTCGGATTCCGGCGCCGCAGCGGCAGCCCATTCTCCGAAGACTAGCAGACTTTCCGGGTTCCGGCGGTGCCGCACCGCACCAAAACGCACCGACGCTCCCCGAAATCCCCGCATCCGGCGAGGAGCCGCCGGAGCGTGCAGGCTTTAGCGCCCGAACGGCCGCCGGGCGGCACCGGCCGCGCGGGGGAGCCGCGGCAGGCTGGCTCCCGGCCGGGCGGCGAGCACGATGACGATCGCCCCCAGGGTGGCGGAGGTCATCACGAGGAGCTCGGTCGTGAACATGCGGCAGCCCTGGCGGTGAGGGGACGCCGCTGTGCGGCAGTCGAAAATATCGTCGTTGCTTGCCGGATGGACGATTGCCGCCCGGCGGTGCTGCTCTAGCTCGCCGCAGGAGCGGCCGGCCATGTGACATCCCGCCGTGAGGCAGCATGTCCGCATCGACCGCCCACGATTCCGACGCAATGGGCCGGCCTCTGGCGTCCGGCCGCGCGATGCGGCATCAGCGACGGACAATGACGTGCGCGGGCCGCACCAGACGAGGGTATGCAGTATGAAGAAGGTCCTGACCGGGGCGCTCGTGGCCCTCGGCCTGTCGTCGGGCGCAGCGCTCGCGGCACCGAAAGACCCGAGCGGGACTTGGTTGACCGAGGACGGCCGGGCCCGCATCCGGATCGAGAAGTGCCCGGGCCGCGCCGACCGGGTCTGCGGCTACGCCGTGTGGCTCAAGACTCCCAACGACGACAAGGGCCAGCCCCGGGTCGACTTCAAGAACACCGACGCCAAGAAGCGCAGCCGTCCCTCGCTCGGCCACCAGCTGATCATGGGGCTGAAGCCGAACGCGGATAACCGTTACGAGGGACAGATCTACAACGCCGACGACGGCAAGCTCTACGACGTCTCGATCTGGACCGAGGAGCCGGGCGAGCTCAACGTGCGCGGCTGCCTGATGGGCTTCCTGTGCGGCTCCCAGACCTGGACCCGCGTGAACGACGTGGCCCCCGGCCAGCTCACCGCCGCCACCGGCGCCCCGAACGGCCCGCGGCCGGACGCCGAATGGGCCGCGGCGCCCAAGGCCGCCGCCCCCGCGGCGCCGGCCAAGCCCGCTGCCGCGCCGGCTGCCGCGCCGAAACAGTGAGACGGCGTCCGAACGATCTGTCCGGAAACCGCCTCGGCATCCCTGCGCGGCGCGTGAGCGAAGCTTGTTGCCGCATCGCGAAAGCGATCCGACAGGATCGCCTGGAGCGGCCAGTCGGACAGATTTGAGACGCCTCCCGGGCGACCGACCCGCGCCGCAGCGTGGGCGGTCCTTCTGGCGAGTTTTCATCGGGGCACCTGCCGGTCGCGGCAGGTGCCCTTTCTCGTTCGCGCACCGGCCTCGAAAATACAATCAAAGATTGTATTCTTTGCGGTTGCGCCGGTGTCGAGTCCGCCATCGCTGCGGACGTCACCGGCACGTCTCGCAACCTCAAGTAATGATCACGTCAGATCGCGACGTGCCGCGCTACCTCTGCGTTGCCGGCGGCCCCGTTACGTTCGGGCCTCCCGCTCGGGATAACCGTGAGATCAAGATGCGAGCAAAAATTCCTTTTGCAACCAGCTATACGTGAATCAGAACTTGCCGGTAAAGCAGCGGCTGTGGGGTGAGCCCCTGCACGGGGCTGTCGGCTCCTCCGATCTACTCGCGAATCAAATTCTCCATTGACTGCCAGGGGTTTTGGCGCCATGTGCAAAGAAGTATTTCAAAACAAGGGGCGTCCATGAACGCGAACGAGCCGGCACCGACCTCGCAGTTGATCAATCTGTCGGCCGATATCGTGTCGGCCTACGTGTCGAAGAACTCGGTTCCGGTGGGGGAACTGGCGAACCTGATCGCTGCCGTGCATGCGTCCCTCGAGCGCGTCGCCGCGCCCCCGGCGCCCGAGCCCGAGAAGCCCACGCCGCCGGTGCCGGTCCGCAAGACGGTGACGCCGGACCACATCATCAGCCTGGAGGACGGCAAGCCCTACAAGTCGCTCAAGCGCCACCTGACGACCCGCGGGCTCACCCCCGAGCAGTACCGCCAGAAATGGGGCCTGCCGCCGGACTACCCGATGGTCGCCGCCAACTACGCCGCCCAGCGCTCCGAACTCGCCAAGAGTCTCGGCCTCGGCCAGATCCGGCGCGACCGCGCGGCCGCGGCCCGGCTCGCGGCCGGGCAGGACGGCGAGGACGAGACGGCGCCGGCCCGCCGGGGCCGGCCGCGCAAGGGCGAGTGACGCCGGCGCGAGAGATCCTGGCGCGAGCGGTGCCGGGGGCTCGCGTCCCGGTGCCCCCGGTGAAGGTCGAGCTCCGGACCGCCCCGCTTCCGCCCGAGGTGGCGCGCGCCGCGAGGCCGTCGGACAAAGAAAAACCCCCGCCGGATCCGGCGGGGGCTGAACTTCGGCAGCTGAACCTGGCAGCCTGAACTCGGCAGGCCGACCCGATGTCTCGCCTGCGTGATGTCTCGCCTACTTGCGGCGCGCCTTGCGGGCGGCGTAGCGGGCGTCGCGGGCAGCCTTGCGCTCGATCTCCAGGGCCGCCTCGCGCTCCGCCGCCTCGGCCGCCTCGCGCTCGGCGCGGGCCTTGGCTTCCGCCTCCTCGGCCGCCCGGCGCTCGGCCTCGGCCTGCTTGGCGGCCTCGCGCTCCGCGGTGCGGGCGGCGCGGGCCTCGGCGATCTTCTGGCGCTCCGCCAGGCGGGCCTGGACCTCCGGATCGTCGGCGGCGGGCTTGGCCCGGAACTTCTCCAGCAGGGCCTTCTTCGCGTCCGCGGACGTGCTCCGCCGATCGTTGAAGTTCTGGTCCTTGAAGCCGGCCATCGTGTTCGTCTCGTCGTCCTGCGTGCGAAGGCGCGCCCGTCCGTGGGAATCGCGCCGGGATCCGTCATGGTCTGTCCGGCTCCCGCGTCACGCGCGAGGGCCGTCGCACGTGCTCTAGCGCCGACGGCGTCCGGTTTCAAAGCCAAAGACGCCGCGGTCACCGAAGTGAGGGGCGCAACCTCGGTCGATCGGGGTAAAACCGCGACCTTGGGTCAGGGGATTGTCAAGGTTTCCCCGGCAGGTTCGCCGGGTGGTGGCGATCCCCTGCCGGAGGAGACCTCATGCGTGCGATCGTCCTCGACGATGCCGAACTCAACAACCTCCTGATGCTCGAGGCGTTGCGGCCGATCGCCGATTGCCGGCCGCAGAGCTTCACGCGGCCGGCGGACGCGCTCGCCTTCGCGGCCTCCCATACCGACGAGATCGGCATCGTCCTGACCGATTACGAGATGCCCGGGATGGACGGGCTCGCGGTGATCCGGGCCCTGCGGGCGCTGCCGGGCTTCGCGCATGTGCCGATCGTGATGGTGACGAGCTTCGACCAGCGCGCCCTGCGCCGCGCCGCCCTGGAGGCCGGCGCGACCGACTTCGTCAACAAGCCCTGCGACCCGGTCGAGATCCGGGCCCGCGTCACCAACCTGCTCGCCCTGCGCCGGGCCTACCAGGCCGAGCACGCCCAGGCCGCCCGACTCGCCCGGGAGGTCGCCGCCGCGGTGGCCGAGGTCGAGGCGCGCGAGCGCGAGATCGTCACGGTGCTGATGCGCGCGGCCGAGCACCGCGACACCGATACCGGCGACCACGTCGCCCGGGTGGCGACCTACACCCGGCTGATCGCCGAGGCCCTCGGCCTGCCGCCCGAGCAATGCCGGCTGATCAGCCTCGCCTCGACGATGCACGACGTCGGCAAGATCGCGATCCCGGACGCGATCCTGCTCAAGCCCGGCCCCCTGACTTCCGAGGAGCGCCGGGAGATGGAGCGCCACGCCGAGCGCGGCGCCCGCATCCTCGCCAACAGCTCCTCCGACGTGGTGCGCCTCGCCGCCGAGATCGCGGTGAGCCACCACGAGCGCTGGGACGGTGCCGGCTATCCCAACGGGCTCTCCGGCACCGCCATCCCGCTCCCGGGCCGCATCGTCGCGGTGGCCGACGTGTTCGACGCCCTGACCAGCGACCGGCCCTACAAGCGTGCCTGGACCCTGGAGGCCACCCACGCCTTCCTGCTGCGGGAGGCCGGGGCGCATTTCGACCCGGCGGTGGTCGACGCCTTCCTGTCCCGCTGGGACGCCGTCGCGGACTTGGTCGGCCAGGCCGCGAGCCGCGCCGCGTGAAGGAATTCGAAGCCGTGACGACCGGGATGACGGATGCGCCGGAAGACTCTTCTCCCGCGGGCGGGCCGGGACAGAACCGGAGCCTGCGCGCCCGGGTGATCCGCGCCGCGGATCCTGGCGCGGGAACCGGCGGACCGGCGCAGACCCCGCCCGGCCCTCGCGGGCGGCCTCCGCGGCTGCGTGCCGCGTTCCGGGCGGAGCGCGCCCGGGCGTCCGGTGCCGACATTACCCCTGCCGAAGTTCCTGACGACAGTCCTGCCGAGCTTCTTGCCGAAGGCGTCCGGGCCGGCGCCGTGCGGATCGAGGCCGTGCCCGTTCCGGCCGAAGCTCCTGCACCGGCCCCGTCTTCTGCCTCGTCGCCCGCGCGGTCCCGTCCGGCCCGCAGCCTCGCGGCCCGCCTCGGCCGGGCGGTGCTCGGCGCGGTGATGGTCGCGCTGGCGGCCGGAACGGCGCTCGGCGCCTGGTCGGAGGTCGACCGCTACGCCGCCGATACCCGCCGGGCGCTCACCGGCCTCGCCTCAGTCTTCGCCGCCGCCGCCGCGGGCGCCGCCGCGGCGGACGACGCCGCCGGCGCCCACGCGGCGCTCCGGGCGATCGGCCGCCAGGACGGCATCGTCTATGCCGGGCTGACCCGCCCGGACGGCACCGCGCTCGCCGAGCAGGGGACGGGCCTGCGCCTCGCCGACGACCTCGACCTCGACGAGGCGGGCCTGACGCCGCTCGCCCTCGTGCTGGCCCGCACGGTCAAGGTCAGCGTGCCGGTGGTGGAGAACGCCCGGATCGTCGGGCGCGTGACCCTGATCGCCGACACCGCCGACCTCGTCGGGCGCCTGTTCGACGTGGTGCGCAACGCCCTGATGGGTGCGGCCCTCGCCATGGCGGTCGGCTTCGCGGTGGCCTGGCGCCTCGGCCGCGCCCTGACCCGGCCGCTCACGGCGCTCGCCCGCACCATGGACGCGGTGCGCGAGAACCACGATTACGGCCGCCACGCCGTGCTGCCGTCCGGCGCCGAATCCGGCGACGAGGTCGGCCGGCTGGCGACGAGCTTCAACGGCCTCATCGACGCGGTGCGCGAGCGCGACCACCGCCTCGTCGAGCACCAGGGCCGGCTGGAGCAGGAGGTGAGCGACCGCACCCACGACCTCAGCGAGGCCAAGGAGGCGGCGGAGGCGGCCAACAGCGCCAAGTCCTCGTTCCTGGCGACGATGAGCCACGAGATCCGCACGCCGATGAACGGCATGCTGGTGATGGCTGAACTCCTCGCCGCCGCCGAGCTGCCGGCGCGCCAGCGCCGCTACGCCGAGGTGATCGCGCGCTCGGGGCAGAGCCTACTCGCGATCATCAACGACATCCTGGACTTCGCCAAGGTCGAGGCCGGCAAGCTCACCTTGGAGCGCATCGCCCTCGATCCGGCGGAGGTGGCGGACACCGTCGCGACCCTGTTCGGCGAGCGTGCCCGGGGCAAGGGGCTCGACCTCGCGGCGATCATTGCGCCGGACGTGCCGCGGACGATCCAGGGCGACCCCGTCCGGCTCGGCCAGGTGCTGGGCAACTTCGTCAACAACGCCCTCAAGTTCACCGAATCCGGCCACGTCCTGATGCGGATCGAGACGGTGGACCGGGGCGCGACCTTGCGCCTGAGCGTGACCGATACCGGCATCGGCATCCCGGCCGAGACCCTGCCGACCATCTTCTCCGCCTTCTCGCAGGCGGACGGCTCGACGACCCGGCGCTTCGGCGGCACCGGCCTCGGCCTGTCGATCGCCGAGCGCCTCGTTTCCGCGATGGGCGGGCGGATCGGGGTCGAGAGCACCGTCGGCCAGGGCTCGACCTTCTGGGCCGAGATTCCCCTCGACGGCGCGGTTCCGGCGGAGCCGGTGCTGCGGGCGGGCGGGATCGTCCCGGCGGTCATCGTCGCGGTGGCAGGACCGGCGACGCGGCTCGTCCTCACGGAAGGCCTCCGCGAGGCCGGCTTCGCGCCGGGCGAGGGGGGGCAGGGCGCGCATCACCTCGTCGAGGCCGACGACCTCGCCCGGGCCGGGTGCCGCCCGGCGGGAGCCGGCCGGGTCATCGCCGTCGCCGCGATGGGCGATCCGAGCGGGGCCGCGGTGCTGTCCTCAGGGATCGCCGACGCCCTGCTGCGCTGGCCGCTCGCGCAAGGCGAGTGGCGCCCGGCCCTCGCGGCGCTCGCCACGGGGGGCAGCTTCGCGGGCATCGGCGCCGAGGCCGGCCCGGTCGCCGCCCTGCCGCGCTTCCCCGCCGCACGGGTGCTGGTGGCCGACGACAACCCGGTCAACCGCGAGGTCGCGGCCGAGGCGCTGGGCCGCCTCGGCGTGACCCGGGTGGTGACCGTGGAGGACGGGTTCGGGGCGCTCGAGGCGGCCCGCGAGGGCGGGTTCGACCTGATCCTGATGGACGGCTCGATGCCGGGCCTCGACGGCTTCGACGCCGCCCGGGCGATCCGGCAATGGGAGGCTGCGACCGGCTCGCGCCCCGTCCACATCGTGGCGGCGACCGCCCACGTCGTCGGTACGGCGGCCGGGGCCTGGCGCGAGGCCGGGATGGACGGCGTTCTGGCAAAGCCCTTCACCCTGACCGACCTCGTCCGCACGCTGGCGGCGGCCCTCGGCGCGAGCGGGGAGACGGGCGCGGCGGTGGAGCCGGACGAGGTCCCGGAGGCGGAGGCCCCGGCCCCGACCTCGCTCCTCGATCCCGACACCCTGGCCGGGCTCGCCGAGATGGCCGAGGGCTCCGGCTCGGCCTTCGTCGAGCGGGTGCTCGGGCTGTTCGCGGCCCACGGGCCCGACGGCCTCGCGGCCCTGCGGGCGGCGGACGACGCGGAGGCCGCGGCCCGGGCGGCCCACGGGCTCAAGTCGATGAGCCTCAATGTCGGCGCCGCTTCGCTCGCCGGGCACCTGCGGGAGATCGAGCACGCGGCCCGCGTCGGGGGCCAAGTGCCCGACGAGCCGACGCTGGCGCCGCTCGACGGCCTGCTCACGGACAGCATCGCGGCGCTCTACGGCCATTTCGGGCTGAAAACCCCCGCGCCTCCCTTGCGCGACGCCGCCTGAATCCGGCGGCGTTGGAACGGGTGCAGGTGAACGGGGGCCGCGCCGGCGACCTCGACGTGAGATGGCTCCGCATGGCGAGCCGTTACGCCGCCGCGCGGCCCTGATGCGCCACGCTGGCCGAGGTCGTCTCGGTCCCGATCCGGATGATGGCTGATCCGCCTTTGCGTCGGCCTCTATGGCTTCAGCGCGTATCCACCATCGGGATAGAGCGTCGATCCGGTCATGAAGCGATTGGTCATCAGAAAAAGAATGGCCTGCGCGACTTCCTCCTCGGTCCCCGTCCGTCGCAAGAGTGCCATGTCCCGCCAGCCCTCGAAGGCGGCCTCGCGCACCGCGTCAGGACGGCTCCGCCACAATGAGCCGTCGATCGTACCCGGGGACACCGTGTTCACGCGGATCGGTGCCAGTTCGATGGCCAATGCGCGCCCCAACCCCTCGATCGCGCTGTTGCACGCGGCATAGGCCGACCCGCCTTTCAACGGTCTCGCACCGGCCGCTCCTGCCATCAGGGTGATGGAGCCCGACGACGAGATGGAGGGCAGCGCGGCCCGGATGGCGCGGTACTGGCCCCAGAACTTCGAGCGGAACGGGCTCTCGGCGGCCTCGTCATCCAGGTCATCGATGGCCACGACGCTGTAGGTCGCTGCGGTGACCAGCAGGTGATCGAAGCGGCCGACCTGCGCGAAGAAGGTCTCGATCGACGCGCGATCGGCCGTATCGACCTCGATCGCGCGAGCCTCGGTGCCGAGCCCGGCGACTGCGGCGTCGAGCCTGCCCCGGGTTCGCCCGCCCACCACCAGCCGAGCCCCTTCGCCGTGTGCCATGGTGGCGACGGCAAGGCCTATCCCCGACCCCCCTCCAATAATCACCACCGTCTCGCCGTGCAGGCGCATCGCCAGATCTCCATCACCAATGCCGGGCACCGCCTGCTCCGGGGGCGATCGATCTCGCCGGCGCTCGGGATACGACCAGATGTTCCCGCCGAGGAGGTCACGCCCCACCTGCACCAGGCTCTCCCGTCATGCCCTCTGCGTCCGGGACGGCGCCGCCGTCCCGATCGTTGGTCTGAATCGGAATGGGTGCTCCCGCAAGGTCAGCCAGGTCTCCATGCTGCTCACGACACGGATGCACGGGCGGCCTTCGCTCAAGGCTTTCCCACGTTGGCGGCACACGCGACGGCAAAACGGCGATATTCTTGCCGGCGCGAGCTGCAACCACGGTGCGCATAGTGGGCACGGCGCCAATCCTGCGGGACGATGCTCGCGGGCGGCAGGAATCACCGCGGCCGGCAGGACCCATCCGCCGTCCCGCGGCGTTATTGTCGTCAGTCACGGCCACGCTCGCCGGGCGAGGGGGAGGCTCAGAGCACATGGCTCACGAGAGCGGCGGCGCGATCTACACCGCCGCCGGCGCGAATCTGGCGATCGCCGCGGCGAAGCTCGTCGGCGCCTTCTTCACCGGCAGCAGCGCGATGCTGGCCGAGGGCGTCCACTCGATGGTCGACACCGCCAATCAGATCCTGCTGCTCGTCGGATTGAAGCGGGCGCAGAGGCCGGCGGATGCCCGCTTCCCGTTCGGCTACGGCCGCGAGGTCTATTTCTACGCCTTCCTGGTGGCGCTCCTGATCTTCCTCGGCGGCGGCGCCTTCGCGGTCTACGAGGGCATCCACAAGCTCCAGCACCCGGAGCCCGCCGCCGATGCGGTGATCTTCGGGCGCAGCATCCCGGGCTTCTACGTCAACCTCGCGATCCTCGGCTTCGCGGTCGCGGCCGAGGGCTATTCCTGCTTCGTCGCCCTCAAGGCGTTCTGGGGCGAGAAGGGCGAGCGGCCACCGATCACCGCGATCCGCCGCAGCAAGGATCCGGCCCTGTTCACCGTGCTGGTCGAGGATGTGGCGGCGCTCACCGGCCTCGTCGCGGCGCTCGCCGGCGTGATCCTGGCGGAGACCCTGAAGCAGCCCGCCTTCGACGGCATCGCCTCGATCGTCATCGGGTTGATCCTGATCGGCATGGCGATCTTCCTGATGATCGAGACCCACGGTCTGCTCGTCGGCGAAGCGGCGGAGCCCGAGCTGGTCGCCGGCCTGCACGAGATCGTCCGGTCCGAGCCGGGGGTTCAGCACGTCAACGAGGTGCTGACGCAGCATCTCGGTCCGGCCGACATCCTGGTCAACGTCAGCCTCGACATGGACGACCGCCTCTCCGCCGGCGAGATCGAGCGGTTGGTCGGTCACCTGGAGACGCGGATGAAGACGTTGAGCCCCAAGGTGCGACGCGTCTTCATCGAGATCCAGGCCCGGCACGATGCCGTCGCGCGGCAGCCGGACAAGGTGGCCTGAAGCCCCAAACCGGCCCCGCCTCGCCGGATCGCCTAGCCCCTCATCCGGCCGCCGCTGGCGGTCGGATCTACGCCAGAGCTCTCATCGTGGCTCCTCACGCCAAATACCGCCCCGCGATAGATTTTTATGCAATTATCGGCAACGTGAACTCAAAAATTACAACCTTGAGTATATTCAGCTTGGTTGTATCGCACTGAAATCCACAGGAACTACCTGATTTGACCCCTGCGTTGCTGCTACCAGCTTGCGGACGGGCATGAGAGTTGCCACCAAGTCTGAGGGACCGGGTGATCGCGCCTGCGGATTTGGGTAGCGAACGGTCCTCAAGAAGACCGGGTGGCGGCACGGCGCCGGGCCGGCCCCGCTGCAACGCCTCCGTCCACCACACCCTCGAAGCGGAAACCCTAGAATGTCAGACGTGGATACTCAGGATCAGGAGCCGGGCGAACTCGTCATGCTCACGGCCGATATCGTCTCGGCCTACGTGTCGAAGAACTCGGTCCCGGTCGGGGAGCTCGGCAGCCTGATCGCCGCCGTGCACTCCTCCCTCGAGCGCGTCGCCGCCCCTCCGGCGCCCGAGCCCGAGAAGCCCACGCCGCCGGTGCCGATCCGCAAGACCGTGACGCCGGACTACATCATCAGTCTGGAGGACGGTAAGCCCTACAAGTCGCTCAAGCGGCACCTCACCACCCGCGGCCTCTCCCCCGAGCAGTACCGCCAGAAGTGGGGCCTGCCGCACGACTACCCGATGGTCGCCGCGACCTACGCCGCCCAGCGCTCCGAGCTCGCGAAGAGCTCCGGCCTCGGCCAGCAGCGCAAGAACCGCGGGCGGTAAGGGGCGTCAGATCGGCGTGCAGGCTTCTTCCCGTGGGAGCGGGGAGGGGCCGCGTGCGGACACCCGCCATGTCATTCCGGGGCTCGCTGCAAGCGAGAACCCGGAATCCATAACCGCCGACGTCTGAGAAAGAAGCGGATCTCGGTCCGTCTTGTCCTGGACCGTCAGCGTTCATGGATCCCGGGCTCCGCTTTCGCGGCCCCGGGATGACCAGGAGGGACGGCAGGACTGTTGCGGGAGGCGGTCCGCCCGCCCGAGCAGGCGCTCAGGCCGCGTCGGGATCCCGCGGCGCCGCCGGGGCGAACAGATCCTCGGGCGGATCGACCACGACCCGGCGGCCCGCGACGTCGATCTCGGGCACGAAGGCCTTGGTGAAGGGGAGGAGGGCCGGGCTGCCGCCGGTGGCCGGTGCGATCTCCAGGAGATCGCCGCCGCCGTAATTCGGCACTGCCCGCACCGTGCCCACGGAATGACCGTCGCGATCCACCACCGCCAGCCCGACGAGGTCGGCGGCGAAGAACTCGTCCTCGTCCTCCGGAGCCCCGAGGCGGTCGCGGGCGACGTAGAGGGCGAGACGGTTCAGGCTCTCGGCTCCGTTGCGGCCGGAGACGCCGGCGATGCGGGCGATCAGCATGTCGGGAGCGCCGGCGGCCGGGCGCAGGGACGCGATCTCGATCGCGCGGCCGTCGGCCCCGGTGAGGGGGCCGTAGGACCCGATCGCCATCGGGTCGGCGGTGTAGGATTTCAGCCGCACCTCGCCATTGAGGCCGTGGGCGCGACCGAACTCGCCGAGCAGCACGAAGCCGGGATCGGTGGCGATCCCGGCCTCGGGGCGTGCCGACGCAGGATTGGCACGCCGCGGTGCGGGCGCGCCTGCGCCCCGGCGCGGATCGGAGCCCCCCGGGCCAGACCCCTTGGGGGCCTGGCCGCGCGGGGGACGGGCGTCGGGGCGGCGCGCCACGGTCTCGAGCTTACTCGGCCGAGTCGGCGGCGGCGCCGGCCTTCTCGGCGCGGGCGGCGGCGCGCTCCTTGGCCTTGGTGCCCGGCTCGGCCTTCTGCGGGTTGTTGCGGGTCGGACGCTTGGCGAGGCCGGCGGCGTCGAGGAAGCGCAGGACGCGGTCGGTCGGCTGGGCGCCCTTCGCGAGCCAGGCCTGGACCTTCTCGGTCTCCAGGATGACGCGGGCCGGATCGTCCTTCGGCTTCATCGGGTCGTAGGCGCCGACCTTCTCGATGAAGCGGCCGTCGCGGGGGGCGCGGGCGTCGGCGACGACGATGCGGTAGTACGGGCGCTTCTTGGCGCCGCCGCGGGTCAGGCGAATCTTGAGGGACATGGGTCTCTTCCTGTCTTGTTAGGGTTCGAGGGTCGTTCGACGTCGCGGGCGGGTGGGGTCTAAAGACCCCGCGCCACCTACTTCTTCTTGCCGAAGGGGAGGCCGCCAAGGCCGGGAAGGCCCGGGAGCTTGCCGCCTAAGCCCGGCAGGCCGGGAGCGGCGGGAGGCGCTTTGCCGGTCGGGCCGGGCGCCTTTGGACCGCCGAGGCCGGGAGGCATCGGCGGAAGGGTAGTGCCGGGGGGCAGGGATTTCTGCAGCTCGGCGAGCATCTCGGGTGTGGGCTGGGGCATGCCGCCCATCATCTTGCCCATCGCACCCATGCCGCCGCCACCCAGCCCGAACATGCTGCCCAGCGCCTGGCCGATGCCGCGCTTGCCCGAGCCCATGGCCTTCATCATGTCGGCCATGGTGCGGTGCATCTTGAGGAGCTTGTTGATCTCCGAGACGTCGACGCCGGCGCCCTTCGCCACGCGCTTCTTGCGCGAGGCCTTGAGCACGTCGGGATTGCGGCGCTCCTCGGGGGTCATCGACGAGATGATGGCACGTTGGCGCTTGAACATCTTCTCGTCGAGGTTGGCGCCCTCGACCTGCTTCTTGATCTGGCCCATGCCGGGCAGCATGCCCATCAGGCCGCCGATGCCGCCCATCTTCTCCATCTGGGCGAGCTGCATCGACAGGTCGTCGAGGTCGAACTTGCCCTTGCGCATCTTCTCGGCGACGCGAAGGGCCTGTTCCTGGTCGATGGTCTCGGCCGCCTTCTCGACGAGCGAGACGATGTCGCCCATGCCGAGGATGCGGTTGGCGACGCGGGCGGGGTGGAACTCCTCCAGCGCATCGACCTTCTCGCCGGTGCCGACGAGCTTGATCGGCTTGCCGGTGACCGCCCGCATCGACAGCGCCGCGCCGCCGCGGGAATCGCCGTCCATGCGGGTGAGCACGATGCCGGTGACGCCGAGCCGCCCGTCGAAGGCCCGCGCCGTGTTGACCGCGTCCTGGCCGGTGAGCGCGTCGGCGACGAGCAGCACCTCGTGCGGGCCGGTGGCCGCCTTGACGTCGGCGGCCTCCTGCATCAGCGCCTCGTCGAGGGTGACGCGGCCGGCGGTGTCGAGCATCACCACGTCGAAGCCGCCGAGGCGGGCGGCCTCCATGGCGCGCTTGGCGATCTGCACCGCCGACTGGCCGGCGACGATCGGCAGCGACTCGACGCCGACCTGGCTCGCCAGCACCGCCAGCTGCTCCATGGCGGCCGGGCGGCGGGTGTCGAGGGAGGCGAGCAGCACCCGGCGCTTGTCGCGCTGGGTCAGGCGGCGGGCGATCTTGGCGGTGGTGGTGGTCTTGCCCGAGCCCTGGAGGCCGACCATCAGGATGCCGACCGGGGCCGGCGCGTTGAGGTCGATGACCCCCGCCTCGCCGCCGAGCATCGCCACGAGCTGGTCGTTGACGATCTTCACGACCATCTGGCCGGGCGTCACCGACTTCAGCACCACCGCGCCGACGGCCTGCTCGCGCACCTTCTCGGTGAAGGACCGCACGACCTCGAGGGCGACGTCCGCCTCCAGCAGGGCGCGGCGCACCTCGCGCAGGGCGGCGGTCACGTCGGCCTCGGTCAGGGCGCCGCGGCGGGTCAGCCCGGACAGGATGCCGGAGAGGCGGTCGGAGAGGCCTTCGAACATGCGCGTCGTCTCCGGGGATCTACTCGTTCACGCCCGCGGAGGCGGCGCGCCGGGCCTGCAGGGCGCCCTCGAAATGGGTGAGCGCCCGCTCGAACTTGTCGCGGCAATCGGGATTGCAGAAGCCCACGACCGCGCCGTTGTAGAGCGTCAGCGAATCCGCCGCGATCGGCTTGCCCGACCAGGGGCAGAGCGCGTTCACCGCGTCCTCGATGCGCAACGGCGTGGGGTCGGTCGTGGTCATCCGGTCTCCTGCGAGGCCGCCCGGCTTCGGGCAGCGGGTGGCGAGGTCGCGCGCAACGCCAGTCGCGCCCGAGGGCGCGTCGCGCTGTCGGGCGTTGACCTCCGGCCTCACGGGGCCGGTCGGCGTCGAGACGAGACCTCGTCCTTTGGAGGCCGGGGCCTACCCCCCTGCGCCGGCGATGTCAATGTCCGAGATCCGGCCGATCGGCATCGGGGCCGCATTTACCGCTTCTTAACCATGCGGGAGGTTAACTGGCGGTCAAGATTCGCGAGGAGATGCGGCGTGTCCGAACCGGCCTTGAAGACGCAGACCACCGCCGGGGCGCGGCAGCCCTCGGGCCCGCTGCAGGACTGGCTCGCGACCCTGTCGCGGATCGACGCCGCCGACCAGGCCCGCGCCGCGCCGCGCCGGCCGGCCGAGCCCCAGCCGACCTGGGAGCCCCGCATCGTCGCCCCGGCCGAACCGGCCCCGACGGTCGAGCCCGCGGCGCCGCCGGCCCCGCCGGCGGCCGCGGAGCAGGACGACCTCGCGGCGCTGATGGCCGAGAACATGATGCTCAAGGCCCGGCTGCGGCAGGAGCACGGGCGCTACGACGAGCTCCAGGCGCTGCTCGCCGACGAGCTGCGCTCCCTGCGCGCCCATGTCCAGCACGAGGTGGACAAGGCCGAGGAACTGCGCGCCGAGCGCGATCTGTGGATGGCCCGGGCCGAGGCCCTGGCCCAGCCGCTGTTCCAGCCGCGGCGCTGAGCGAAGCGGGCGCGCCCGTACCACATCCCGCGTCACGTCCCGCGCCCCGGCATCGCTGCCGGGGCGTTTTGCCGTCGAGGGCTGATCCTCCGCGGCGCCGGCCGCTCCCGGGGGTGATCCGCGCCGGGACCCGGCGCGGATCGCGGGATCAGGCCCGCTTCGCCTCGCTCGCGTCGACGACCTCGCCGTAGATCACCGCCAGTTCCTGCGCCTGCTGGTCCGCGGTCCGGATCGGGGCGGTGTAGTCGGGCGAGCGCAGGTGGACGCCTGGATTCGCGTCGATGAACCGGAGCGCGGCGAGCAGGCCGGACTCGTCCGCGACGTCGACGACGTAGCCGTTGCGGCCCTCGACGACGCAATCGGCCACCGCGCCGCGGTTGGAGGCGACGACCCAGCAGCCGGAGGCGATCGCCTCCCGGGTGACGAGGCCGTAGCTCTCCGGCCAGACCGACGGCGCCAGCAGCACGTCGATATGGGCGTAGAGGCCGCCGACATTCGACTGCGAGAACTTGCCCCGGATCTCGACCGGCACGTTGCCCCACAATTCCTCCACCCGCTCGCTCGGGTGCATGGCGTGGTCGATCAGCAGCAGGCTGAGATTCTCGAACGTCTCGTTGATGATCACGTTGCGGATCAGGCCGTAGCCCTTGTGGTCGGCCAGGCCGCCGATGAAGCCGAGACGGACCCGGCCGGTCGGGCTCGCGATCCGGTGGACCTCCGGCAGGCGCGACACGCCGTTCTCGACCACCTCGACCCGGTCGAGGCCGACGCCGCGGCACAGCGCGCCGAAGGGCTGCGACACGGTCAGCACGCGCGCGGCGCCCTTGATGCAGCGCAGCAGCGTCCGCGCCCGGGCGTAGCCGTCGCTCACGTAGGTGTCGAGGGAGGCCTTGCCGCTGAAGTCGTAGGTCTCCACCACCCGGTTGCCGTTGGTCAGGAACTGGTGCGGCGAGATCCACCAGCCGTCATGCATCGTGATCAGGTAGGGGATGCGGCGCCGGATCGCGGCGGTGACGCAAGTCGTGGTCAGCCGCTGGATGCAGTGGAAGTGGATCAGGTCCGGATCGATCCTGTCGAGGACGCCATCGAAAACGCGCCCCATCTCCGGATCCTCGACCAGGGTGTCGATGTCGGGGTGGTTGGCGGCGGTGATGCAGAACACCCGCACGCCGTCGCGCACGTACCAGTCGAGGGCGTAGGGGACCGGCCCGCCTTCCAGGGTGCAGATCACGTCGATCTGCCACTCGGGTCCCAGGATCGCACGCAGCGAGCGGACGTTGTCATGAACGACCCGGGTCGCGCCGCCGATGGCTTGCGGCGGGTAGAACACGTTGACGATGACGAGCTTCTTGCGCGGGGCGAGCTGTCGGGAGGTCGACCGGTCGATGATCCGGCGGAGCTCACCGGCCTGCCGCTCCAGCCCGTAGCGCTCGAGCACGACCTGCCGCGCCGCCTCGCCGATCCGCCGACGCTCGTCGGACGAACGAACCAGGCGGTCGAGGGCGGCGTGGAACGCCGCGCTCGACTCGCACAGGAAGCCGGTCTCGCCCTCGACGATCACCTCGCGATGCGTCTGCGTGCCGCTGACCACGGACGGGATGCCGAACATCGCGGCCTCCATCCACTTGATCTCGCTCTTGCAGTCGTTGAACACGTCCGGCACCAGCACCGAGATGTTGATGTCGGCCTCGCGCAGCAGGTCCCAGTACGACGCGACGTTGGCGATCGGCCGCGAGGCGATGATGTACTCCGCCCAGGGGCGCAGCAGCGCCGAGAGCGTGATGTCGCCGATCACCACGACGCGGATCCGGTCGCGATGAGTCTCGAACAGCCGCGCCAGGGCCGGCTCGATCAACTGCTCGAAGTCGAGCTTGTGAGCCTTGGTTCCGGAGCCGTAGAAGATCGTGACGACGTCGCCGGTCTTCGTCGCCTCTCCCTGCATGCTGACGAGGTGCGCGCTGTGGAGCGCGTTCGGCTGGTGGAAGACCGTCCCGGTCCTGACCTGGCCTTCGAGGTGCCGGGCGAGGCTCGGCGTCGAGACCATGCCGTAATCGCACAAGGACGCGGCCTCGGCGAACAGGCTGACGCCGCAGGCCATCGACGCGTGCTGACGGGCATCGATCAGCCCGGCATAGCTTTCGAGCGCCGGCGGAAAATATGTCGGCTCGAATACCAGGTCGTCGATGTCGTAGATTGTCACGATGCCGAGATCGGCAGTCTTGTCGATGGCGTCGATCACGTTCGGGAACGCCGGTACCCGGTAGAAGATCGTATAGTCGATCTCCGCGAGGTCGGCCATGTAGGCGTCATGGTCTTTGGTATAGTTGTAGACCTTGACGTCGTAGCCGGCCGCCGCGAGCTGCTCGGCACGCTGGTCGACCCGGTAGAAGCGGCACTGCGCCAGATCGCAATTGGCGTAGACGGCGACGCGGCGGACCCGGTCCGCATTGACCACCGGCCGTTCCCCGTCCCGGGCCAGGCGCTGCGCCGCCTCGGTCACCCGCGCGCGCGCCTCATCGTAGCCGACCTCGAGGGCGACGTCCGCGCTCTTCTCCCAGACGTCGTAGAAGTACTTTTCCCGGGTCTCGCGCAAGCGGCGGCGCAGGCCGACATCGCCCGGGTACTTGGCCACGCCCGCCGCCATGGCGCGCTCGGCGGCCTCCGGCTCGCCGAGATCCAGGAGGCCTTGGGACAGGTGGATGAAGGTCCACTCGTTGCTGCGGTCGAGGGCGACGATCTGCCGGCGCAGGCTGGTGGCCAGGGCCAGGTTGCCGCCGCGATGGATCAGGTCCGCCCGGTGATTGAGGCCGCGCGGATGGTCGGGGACGCGGGCCAGGGCGCGGGCATAGAGCTCGGCGGCCTCGACGCTCCTGCCCTGCCTGGCGCGGGCATCCGCGACGTCGACGAAGAAGGCGGCGACCGCCGGCTCGCTCACGTCGAGCGTCCAGGCGAGCAGGTCGTCGACGGCCTGGCTCGGCTTCGTCCCTCGTCCGATCTGCGATGCGACCGCCGCATCGACCGCGCGCGGCAGCTTCGCCCCGTGGGTCTGGTGCACGAGGACCCGCAGGTTCGGGTAGAGCGGGTCGTCCGCCCCGCTCCTCAGCCAGCGTGCGTAGCGCTCCTGCCGCGACGAGGATGTCGGGCCGTCGCTCTCGTACTCGGCACGAAAGAAGTCGTCGTCGAACGCGCCCCGGCGCGAGATGTCGAACTGCTCGCGCTGACCGACCTCGCAGAAATGCCGGATGCATTCGGCGCGGTTGAAGAATTTTTCGCTGTGCCTGAGCTGCTGGTAGCGGTAGAGATCGTGATCGAAATACTCAGAAAAATATGGAATATTGATGTCGTGGAATTTTGCGATCTCGTCTTCGTTGAAATAGATCGGCTGGTCGTCCGGCGGCTGCAGCCGCTGCTTGACGGCGACGACCACCTCCTCGACGCTCATGCCCCGTGGGACGGTCACGCCGTACAATTGCGCGATGAAGTCCGGATCGTAGAAGAGGGGGAGGTAGCTGCGCTTCTCGGCGCGTCCGTGCTCGGCATAGTGCTTCAGGCGCCCGGCATTCGACGCGATCACGCGCGCGATGTCGGGATTGCAGACGACGTAGCTCGCGAGGTTGAAGCTTGGCGGGAGGCCGGTTCCGGCGTGGCCGGCCGCCGGGTGCGACGCGCCGCCATAGGGCCGCCTCTCCGCCCGGCCATGCTCGATGTAGTGGAGGGCGCCTTGAAAATCCCATGTGATCGCGGCCGCGACGTCCGGGTTCAGCCGGAGATACGTCGCGACGTCGAAATCGCTCGGCAGCTTGTCGCGGGCCGTCGCCGCCGCGTGCGCGCTCGCTTCGTTCGGGAAGCGCCCTTCGCTCCGCCCGAATTCTTCCCAGTGCTTGACGACCGCATCATCCGTCGCATCGGCGAGGTCCGCGTAGTAGGCGCGATAAAAATCGACGTCGAGCGCCGCATCCTTCTTGCGTGCGATGCGTCGCGCCAGCTTGAAGAAACTCATCTCGCCCCTCGCCGTTGCCATTCGTCTTGCCAAATACTTGTGTATGGTACTTCGTCATGAGATCGTGATCTGAAATTGCCGCAGTACTGATCTCGGATCGCGCTTGCTTCGCGGGACGTAATATTTCTCTCGCATTGCAAAAATCGAGAGGATGTATGAGCCGGGCGACGACGATGTCAAGCTGCCCCCGGTGCGCGGTCCCGGCCGGCCGGAACCGCCGCCGACGGTCGAACCGGGCGTATCCGGCCCGGGTTGCCCCGGCGGCTCCCGGTCGGCGCGCGAGATCATTTCCCGTCCGGCACAAAATGCTCTAGAGCGACGCCGCCATCTCACGTAGCCACCATGTCGCACAACAGCTTCGGCCACCTCTTCCGCGTCACCACCTTCGGCGAGAGCCACGGCCCGGCCCTCGGCTGCGTCGTCGACGGCTGCCCCCCGCTGATCCCGCTCGAGGCGGCGGAGATCCAGGCGGAGCTCGACCGCCGCCGGCCGGGCCAGTCGCGTTTCACCACCCAGCGCCAGGAGCCCGACCAGGTCCGCATCCTCTCGGGCGTGTTCGCGGACGAGCGCACGGACGGGCGTCAGCTCACCACCGGCACGCCGATTGCGCTGATGATCGAGAACGTCGATCAGCGCTCCAAGGATTATTCGGAGATCCGCGACAGCTACCGGCCCGGCCACGCCGACTACGCCTACGATGCCAAGTACGGCATCCGCGACTATCGCGGCGGCGGCCGCTCCTCGGCCCGCGAGACCGCCGCCCGGGTGGCGGCGGGGGCCGTCGCCCGCAAGGTGCTGCCCGGGGTGACGATCCGCGGCGCCCTGGTCCAGATCGGCCCGCACGCGATCGACCGCGCCCGCTTCGACTGGGACGAGGTGAACAACAACCCGTTCTTCTGCCCCGACGCGACCGCCGCGGCGCAGTGGGCGGAGTATCTCGACGGCATCCGCAAGGCCGGCTCCTCGGTCGGCGCGGTGATCGAAGTGGTGGCCGAGGGCGTGCCGGTCGGCCTCGGCGCTCCTGTCTACGGCAAGCTCGACGCGGACCTCGCCGCCGCCATGATGTCGATCAACGCCGTCAAGGGCGTCGAGATCGGCGACGGCTTCGCCGCGGCCGCCTTGCGCGGCGAGGAGAATGCCGACGAGATGCGGCCCGGCAACGACGGCCGCCCGATCTTCCTCGCCAACCATGCCGGGGGCGTGCTCGGCGGCATCTCCACCGGCCAGCCGCTGGTCTGCCGCTTCGCCGTCAAGCCGACCTCCTCGATCCTGACCCCGCGGGCGAGCGTCAGCCGCGACAACCGCCCGGTCGACGTGCTGACCAAGGGCCGCCACGACCCCTGCGTCGGCATCCGGGCGGTGCCGGTGGGCGAGGCGATGATGGCCTGCGTGCTGGCCGACCACTGGCTGCGCCACCGCGGACAGGTCGGGGAGGGGGATGGTTTTCAGCCCGGGTGAACCTCGCCATCCTTTCAGTTTGACTGAAACGGCCGTCAGGCTATGACGGGGGCGTGAAACTCGGCGACTGGCTCCGACAGCAAGGCGTGACCCGCCTCGACTTCGCGCGGCGCTGCGGGCTCTCGCCGGCGGCGGTGACGGGGTTGTGCAACAATCCCGAGCCCTGGCTCTCGCGGGAGACGGCGGCCGCCGTCGCGCGGGAGACCGGCGGCGCCGTCACCCCCAACGACTTCTTGGGGAAAGAGCTTCTGGGGCTCGCGCCCCCGGGACAGGAGATGCCCGTGACCCACGCGTCCATCATCGAGGCCATCGACGCCTATGCTCGCGGCGAGATCGTGATCGTCACCGACGACGACGACCGCGAGAACGAGGGCGATCTCATCATCGCCGCCTCGCTCTGCACGCCCGAGAAGATGGCGTTCATCATCCGCAACACCTGCGGCATCGTCTGCGCGCCGATCACCGCGGCGGAGGCCAAGCGCCTGCGCCTCGAGCCGATGGTCGCCTCGAACGACGCGCCCCTCGGCACCGCCTTCACGGTCACGGTCGACGTCAAGCACGGGCTCACCACCGGCATCTCGGCCGAGCAGCGCTGCAACACCGTGCGGGCGCTCGCCAACGGCAACATGGGCGCCACCGACTTCGTGCGGCCCGGCCACGTCTTCCCGCTGATCGCCAAGGACGGCGGCGTGCTGATGCGCTCCGGCCATACGGAGGCGGCCGTCGACCTCTGCCGGCTGGCGAAGCTCCCGCCCGTCGGCGTGATCTGCGAGCTCGCCAACGACGACGGCACGGTGATGAAGGGGCCGCAGATCACCGCCTTCGCCGAGAAGCACAATCTCAAGCAGATCTCGGTCGCCGAGCTGATCTCCTACCGCCAGGCCCGCGAGAAGTTGGTCGAGCGGGTCGGCACCTTCCCGGTCAAGACCGAGTGGGGCGACCTGACCGGCTACGCCTACACCACGCCGTTCGAGCCGATGCAGCAATTCGCCTTCGTGCACGGCCGCATCGGCGAGGGCCGCGACGTGCTGGTGCGGCTGCACCGCTCGAACGTGGTGGCGGACGTGATCGAGGGCGGCCGCACCATCGAGGCGGTGATGCGCCGCTTCGCGCAGGAGGGCCGCGGCGTGCTGGTCTACCTGCGCGACGGCACCGCCGGCGTGCCGCTGTCGCAGCTGCCCGACGGGGCCGGCGAGGACGGGGCCGAGGCGGCCCGCGTGCGCCAGTGGCGCGAGGTGGGCTTAGGGGCCCAGATCCTGCGCGACCTCGGCGTCGTCTCGATCCGCAACATCTCGAGCGCGGCGCGCTCCTATGTCGGCCTGTCGGGCTTCGGCATCGAGATCGTCGCCGACGAGCCGCCGGAGGGGTAGGGCGCCTCGTCGGTGCCTGCTCACCATCCCCAACGGTGGTGAAACTCTTCGGGTCATCCGGGGGCCGCGAAAGCGGAACCCGGGATGCATAACCGCTGAGGTTTCAGGATGAAGCGGGACGCGTACCGCGTGGTTCCGCATCGTCGGCGGTCATGAATCCCGGGTTTCCGGCTGCGCCGGGCCCCGGGATGACGCGGAGGTATAGTGGCAAGCCGGCCCGAATCCACGCCGGTCGAACGCGCCCTCACCGCCCCATCAGCGTCTCGACATGCGCGGCGACCGACTTCGACAGCCCGATCAGGTCGTAGCCGCCCTCGAGCAGCGACACCACCCGGCCGCCGCAGCGGCGGTCGGCGATGCTCATCACCTCCCGGGTCGCCCAGGCGAAATCGGCCTCGGTGAGCTTCAGGTTGGCCAGCGGATCGCGCCAATGCGCATCGAACCCGGCCGAGATCACGATCAAGTCGGGCCGGAAAGCGTCGAGGCGCGGGAGCACGCCGTGGGCGAAGGCCTCGCGGAAGGTGTCGCCGTCGTCGCCGGCATGCAGCGGCACGTTGACGATGGTGTCGTGCTCGCCGCGCTCTGAGGCCGCGCCGGTGCCGGGAAACAGCGGCATCTGGTGGGTCGAGAGGTACATCACGCTGGCATCGTCCCAGAAGATGTCCTGCGAGCCGTTGCCGTGATGGACGTCCCAATCGACCAGCGCCACCCGGGCGGCGCCGTGGTGCTGCCGCGCGTGGCGCGCCGCCACCGCGGCGGTGTTGAACAGGCAGAAGCCCATGGCCCGCTCGCGCTCGGCGTGGTGGCCGGGCGGGCGCATCGCCGCGAAGGCGTTGGCGACGTGGCCGCCCATCACCTCGTCGACGGCCCGGACCGCCGCACCCAGCGCCCGGCGGGCGGCCTCGAGCGAGCCCGGCGACATCACCGTATCGGAATCGAGGCCGATGAGCCCCTCGTCCGGCGCGGCGGCCGCGATCGCCGCGACGTAGTTCTCCGGATGCGCCAGGCCCGCCACCGCGAGGTCGGCCAGGGGCGCCTGCTCGCGCACCAGGGCGGCGAAGCGCTCGTCCTCCAGCACCCGCTCGATCACCCGGATGCGGTCGGCCCGCTCGGGATGGCCCGGCGGCGTGTCGTGGTCGAGGGAGGCCGGATGGCAGAGGTACAGCGTCGTCATCGTGCCCGCTTCAAGCGTTCCCGTCGGCCGGTGTCATGACCGGCCGTCCCCGCCCGCACCGTGGCAGGGCCATGGCCCGGACGCAACACAGGCGCGGCAACTCGCGCGGGAGCGTCATCCCCCGCTTCGCGCACCAACAGCCACGCTTTACGCTTCACGAGACGACTGATTCGCGGGCTTGGGCCCGCCGCCTTGCAAGGTTCCGCCCCGATGCGCCGCCCCCACCCCGTCCTCGCCCTCGTTCTGACGGGGGCCGTCTCAATGGGGGCCGTCCTGGCGCTGCCGGGCTGCATGTACCGCGCCACCCCCGATCCCGAATTGTCGGCCCGGGACAAGGAGTGGATGGCGATGGTGCCGGAGCCCGAGATCGATCGGCGCTTCGCCCGCTACATGATCGAGGACCCGACCGGCGAAGCGCCGGGCACCATCGTGGTCGAGACAAAGGAACGCCAGCTCTACTACGTCCTGCCCGACCGCAAGGCGATCCGCTACGGCGTCACCGTCGGCGACGAGGCCTATGGCTGGACCGGCACGGCGCGGATGTTCCGCAAGGCCGCCTGGCCGGATTGGCATCCGCCGGCCGAGATGATCAAGCGCTGGCCCCACGTCCACGCGATGCAGGGCGGGCCCGCCAACCCCCTCGGTGCCCGCGCCCTCTACCTGGCGGACGGCACCGGCAAGGACACGCTCTACCGCATCCACGGCACCAACGAGCCCGAGCGGATCGGTCAGGCGGCCTCGTCCGGCTGCATCCGGATGCGCAACATCGACGTGGTCGACCTGTACAACCGGGTCGGCGCGGACGCGAACGTGATCGTGCGGTAGAGCGTTTTCCGACGAAGTGGATACAGGTTCGTCGAAGAAAATGCGGCAAGATCAAAGACCTAGAGAGCTTCGCGATTGCTACGTGATCGTGAAGTGCTCTAGACATTCCTCGCTTTTTTCGAGGAGTCCCGATGTACCTGACGCAGTGTCTCGTCCCTGCCTACGCGCAGATGCTGCGCGCCCTGTCGGGCTGGCTCGACAAGGCCCGCGACCATGACGGCGCGGAGGGGGTGATGGCCGGCTGCCTGGCCCCGGACATGTTCCCGCTGGCCTCGCAGGTCCGCTTCGCCTGCCTGCAGGCACAGGAGGCCAACCTACCGGCTCGGTGGCGAGCCCGTGCCGCCGGTGCTCGACGACCTCGCCCGCGAGGGTCGGGAGGCCGGCGAGCGGCCGGGCTCCCTCGCGGATGCGCAAGCCCGCATCGCCGAGGCCCTGGCCCGGCTTGACGCCGTCGCGCCGGGCGCGCTCGATGCCGGGAGCGCCCGGCCGGTCACGCTCGAGCCCGGCGCCGGTCTGGTCTTCGACAGGGCGACGACTACGCGCGGGACTGGGCGCTGCCGCAATTCTACTTCCACCTCGTGACCGCCTACGCGATCCTGCGCCATCACGGCGTGCCGCTCGGCAAGGCCGACTACGTCCCGCACATGTTCGCCTACCTGCGGCCGGGAACAGCCGCATAACAACCGTCACTTTGTACGTCATCCGTGCGCGTTAGAGCCAATTCTCGACGATCAGCCCACGAACACGACGAAATTCCGCTTCGTTGGCCGTGACGACCGGGACGCCAAGCGCGAGCCCCTGCGCGGCGATCAGGAGATCGTTGGGGCCGATCAATCGGCCGGCAGCCTCCAGCTCGGCTCGCAGGCGACCATACTCGGCATCGGCCGGAGATTCGAACGGCACGATCTCAATTCCTTGCAGCACGGCTTCGACCTGCTGGAGCAGCCGCGTGGATCCACGCTTCGCGCACCCATATCGAAGTTCGGCGACCGAAATAATGCTCGTCGCGATGCCGTGGCTGCCGATTTCGCTGATCCGCCGGGCCACGCTGCCTGATGGGTTGCGGACGAGATCGGACACGACGTTGGTGTCGAGGAGGAAGCGCAGCGCGCTCACGACGGATCTTCCTCTAGAGGCGGCAGCATCTCATCGAAGTCGGGGAAATCCTCCTCGATCGGCTCCAGCGTTGCCAGGATCGCCAGCAGATCCCTCTTGCCGACTGG
This sequence comes from Methylobacterium sp. 17Sr1-1, assembly GCF_003173775.1. NCBI lineage: Bacteria > Pseudomonadati > Pseudomonadota > Alphaproteobacteria > Hyphomicrobiales > Methylobacteriaceae > Methylobacterium > Methylobacterium sp. 17Sr1-1. Next base: position 758,208 of record NZ_CP029552.1, read on the forward strand.
CTCCAGAATGAGGCGGTCGCCGTCGCGGCTGATGCGCACCCGATCGCCGGGGAGGGCGAACTCGGCCGGGATGCGTACTGCCTGGCTGCGGTTGTTGCGAAACAACTTCACCTCTCGCGGCTGCGGACTCGGGAGCGAGTTTGCCATGCTGATACCTCGGATGGGATATGCCAAGCATATACCTATCTTGGCGCCGTCTCCAGGGCTTTCCCTCACCGTCACGTCATTGTCGTCCGTCGATATCTCGTGGCCCTCGCAACCCTTTAGCAACGCCGTCCCGTTGCCAGGCTTTAACCTGAACAGGGATTCAGATCCCGCCGTTAACCTGTCGAAGGCCTCCCGTCCCGCATAGTCCTCCTCACACAGGGACAAGCACCGGCACAACAAAGGCCGGGGAGGACAGACAGATGATCAACGCTTCGCTGCAACACTTCTGCAACCGTATCATCGCCGCCGGCGCCGTCAGCCTGGAGGACGTGCGCGAGCTGAACCGGACGGTGCTGCCCGACGGGCTGACCTGCCGCGACGAGGCCGACATGCTGTTCGGTCTCGACCGGGCGATCCCGCAGGCCGACGAGGCCTTCGGCGACTGGCTGGTGGCGGCGGTCGTCGATTTCGCGGTGTGGGGCGAGCGGCCGACCGGCCACATCGACGCCGACACCGCCCACTGGCTCGCCGCCTCGCTGGGCTGCGGCCGCGGCCCGACCGCCACGGGCGCCCGCATCGCCGTCGAGGTGGTGCGCGAGGCCGAGACCAACGACCCGGCGCTGATCCGCTTCGCGCTTCACGCCAACCGCGCCCGGGCCGGCGCCGAGGACGCGGTCGAGGAGATCCTGTTCTACGCGGTGGCCGCGTGAGCGGGAGCTTCGCCCATCTGGCCGAGAAGACCCGGCTTTGCGGCGCACGCGCCATGCTTTAACGGGGGTGAGCTTGGGTGTGACCCACCCCGGCCCGGCTTCCCCCTAAGGCTCGAGTGCGCGCTCCGATGTTCGACAAGATCCTGATCGCCAACCGCGGCGAGATCGCCTGCCGCATCATCAAGACGGCGCGCCGCATGGGGATCAAGACGGTGGCGGTCTATTCCGACGCCGACCGCGACGCGCTCCACGTCGCCATGGCCGACGAGGCGGTGCATATCGGCCCCGCCGCCGCGGCCCAGTCCTATCTCGTCATCGACAAGATCGTGGAGGCCTGCCGGCAGACCGGCGCGCAGGCGGTCCATCCGGGCTACGGCTTCCTCTCCGAGCGCGAGGCCTTCCCGAAGGCGTTGGAGGCCGCCGGCATCGTGTTCATCGGCCCCAATCCCGGCGCGATCGCCGCGATGGGCGACAAGATCGAGTCGAAGAAGGCGGCGTCCGCCGCCCAGGTCTCGACCGTGCCGGGCTTCCTCGGGGTGATCGAGAGCCCGGAGCACGCCGTCACCATCGCCGACGAGATCGGCTATCCGGTGATGATCAAGGCCTCGGCCGGCGGCGGCGGCAAGGGCATGCGCATCGCTCATTCCGCCGACGAGGTGGCGGAGGGCTTCGCCCGCGCCCGCTCGGAGGCCGCCTCGTCCTTCGGCGACGACCGCGTCTTCGTGGAAAAGTTCATCACCGACCCGCGCCACATCGAGATCCAGGTCATCGGCGACAAGCACGGCAACGTCGTCTATCTGGGCGAGCGCGAGTGCTCGATCCAGCGCCGCAACCAGAAGGTCATCGAGGAGGCGCCGTCCCCGCTCCTCGACGAGGCGACCCGGCGCAAGATGGGCGAGCAGGCGGTGGCGCTGGCAAAGGCGGTGAACTACGACTCCGCCGGTACCGTCGAGTTCGTCGCCGGCCAGGACAAGTCGTTCTACTTCCTCGAGATGAACACCCGGCTCCAGGTCGAGCACCCGGTGAGCGAGATGATCACTGGCCTCGACCTCGTCGAGCTGATGATCCGGGTCGCGGCCGGCGAGACGCTGCCGATCGCGCAGAGCGACGTGAAGCTGAACGGCTGGGCGGTGGAGAGCCGCGTCTACGCCGAGGACCCGACCCGCAACTTCCTGCCCTCGATCGGCCGGCTCACCACCTACCGGCCGCCGGAGGAGGGCGAGTTCGGCGAGGCGATCGTGCGCAACGACACCGGCGTCGAGGAGGGGAGCGAGATCGCGATCCACTACGACCCGATGATCGCCAAGCTCGTCACCTGGGCCCCGACCCGCGCGGAGGCGATTTCCTCCCAGGCCCAGGCCCTCGACGCCTTCGCGATCGACGGCATCCGCCACAACATCCCGTTCCTCTCGGCGCTGATGCACCATCCGCGCTGGCAGGAGGGCCGGCTCTCCACCGGCTTCATCGCGGAAGAGTTCCCGAACGGGTTCGAGGCCCCGAAGCCCGAGGGCGAGGTGGCGCGCCGGATGGCCGCCGCGGCGGCCGCGATCGACCACCAGCTCAACGAGCGCAAGCGCGGCATCTCGGGCCAGATGCGCGAGCCGTACCTGCTGCGCTTCGAGCAGGAGCGGGTGGTGCTGCTCGGCGACCGGCGTTTCGAGGCGACCGTCGACACCACCAATGACGGGGTCGTGGTCGCCTTCGATGACGGGACCGAGTGGATGGTCGAGAGCGACTGGCTCCCGGGCGAGCCGGTCTGGACCGGCACGATCGGCGGTGAACTGGCGGCGATCCAGGTCCGCTCCCTCCTCAACGGCGTCTTCTTGCAGCACGCGGGCGCCGCCGCCGAGGCCCGGGTCTACACGAAGCGCGAGGCCGAGCTCGCGGCGCTCATGCCGGTCAAGGAGGTCGGCGGGTCGGGGAAGCAGCTGCTCTGCCCGATGCCGGGCCTCGTGAAGAGCATTATGGTCACCCCCGGCCAGGAGGTGAAGGCGGGCGAGCCGCTGGCGATCGTCGAGGCGATGAAGATGGAGAACGTGCTGCGCGCCGAGCGCGACGGCACGGTCCAGACCGTCCAGGCCAAGGAGGGCGACAGCCTCGCGGTCGACGCGGTGATCCTCGAATTCGCCTGACGGCCGGCCTTTCGTGCCGCTGTACTTCGCCTACGGCTCCAACATGGACCGGGCCGCCATGGCCCGGCGCTGCCCCGCCTCGCGGGTGCTCGGCCTCGGCCGGCTCAACCGCCACCGCCTCGTGATCATGCGGGAGGGCTACGCCTCGGTGGAGCGCAGCCCCGCCGGCACGGTCTGGGGGGTGCTCTGGGAGCTGAGCCTCGCCGACGTGCCGGCCCTCGACCGCTACGAGGGCGTGGCGAGCGGGCTGTACGTCAAGGCGCAGCAGCCGGTCTCGACCGAGGGCGGAGTGCGGCGGGCGCTGGTCTATCTCGGGCGCGGCAGCGGCGGAGTGCCCCGGCCGGGCTACCTGGAGGGCGTGATCGCGGCGGGGCGCGAGAACGGGCTGCCGGACACGTATCTGCGGGGATTGCTGGCGCTGAAGCGGTGATGACCTAAACCCTCCCCCCTCCGCGGCGGGGCTGTCCGGGGAAAGAGGGGAATACCCGCGCATCGCCCTTCCCCCGGGCAGCCCTGCGTGCTGCGGGGGTGTCCGCGGACGTTACGGGTAGAGGAGGGGAGGGCCGGGCTCCGGTCGGGAAGCGCGGCGAGCCCGCAGGGCGAGGGTGAGAGGGTATCTCCGGATTGGATGCCTCCGGCGCTTCGCCTCCGCTCGCCGCATCACCTGAACGGTGGTGGGATCTTCGATCCCCAAGCTCTCTTCCAAGCCCTCTCCCAAGCCCTCTCCCGGTGCCGCCGCGAACCCGGATCGCTTCGAACAGTTAGACCCTCGGATCTCATATACTCCGAGGGAGCATGTCGGCACCCGAACCCCTCTCCCGCGCGCGGGCCGATGCGGCGAATCCGTCCGCGCTCGACCACCCGGCCCCCGAGCCCCGAAAGAAGCGCGGCCTCCTGCGCCTCGTCGGCGGCGGGGTGATCACCGGGGCGGCGGACGACGATCCCTCCGCGATCGGCACCTATGCCAGCGCCGGGGCGAAGTTCGGCCTCGGATTCCTGTGGATCGCCCCCGTCCTGCTGCCGATGATGGTGGTGGTGGTCTATGTCTCGGCGAAGCTCGGCCAGGTCTACGGCAAGGGCCTGTTCGCGGCCGTGCGCGACCGCTACCCGCGCTGGATCCTCTACCCGGCGGTCCTCTTCGCCTTCACCGGCAACGTCATCGAGGCGGCGGCCAATCTCGGCGGCATCGGGGCCGCCCTCAACCTGCTGGTGCCGCTGCCGGTGCCGCTCATCGTCGTGATCGCGGCAGCCGTGATCCTGGCCTTCCAGATCCTCGGCTCCTACGCGCTCCTGCGCCGCCTCTTCCGCTGGCTGGCGCTGGCGCTGTTCGCCTACGTCGCCGCAGCGATCATGGCCCGGCCCGATCCGGCAGAAATCCTGTCTCGCACCTTCGTGCCGCGCCTCACCCTCGACAGCGAGGCGCTGGCGATGATCGTCGCCTGCATCGGCACCTCCCTCTCGGCCTACATCTACACCTGGCAGTCGAACCAGGAGGTCGAGGAGGAGATCGGCCAGGGCCGCCGCACCCTGCGCCAGCGCAAGGGGGCGACCGACGCCGAATTGCGGCGCACCCGGCGCGAGGTGATCACCGGGATGCTGTTCTCGAACCTGATCCTCTACTTCATCATCCTGTCGACCGGCGCGACCCTGCACCCGGCCGGGCAGACCGCGATCGACAGCGCCGCCCAGGCCGCGTCCGCCCTCGAACCCCTGGCCGGCTCCGGCGCCAAGATCCTGTTCGCGCTCGGCGTCGTCGGCGTCGGCTTCCTGGCGGTGCCGGTGATGACGACGGGCGCGGCCTACGACCTCGTCCAGGGCCTCGGCCGCGAGGGCAGCCTGCATGCCAGACCCTCCGAGGCGAAGCTGTTCTACGGCACCATCGCGGCGGTGACGGCGGTCGCGGTCGGCCTGAACTTCCTCGGCTTCAACCCGATGCGGGCGCTGGTCTGGTCGGGCATCGTGCAGGGCATCTCGGTGCCGCCGCTCCTCTGCCTGATCATGCTGATGACCGGCGACCGAAGGATGATGGGCGAGCGGGTCAACGGCCGGCTCGTCACGGTCCTCGGCTGGGCGACGGTGGCGGTGACCTTCGCGGCCACCGCCGGCCTCGCCGCCACCTGGATCATCGGCTGACCGGCTCTCCCTTCAGGGCCCGCACCAGGGCGTCGGCCTTGCCGCTCTGGAGCAGCGGCACCAGGGCCCGCACCCGCTCCGGCGGCAGCTCCCACCAGGCGGTCTCGACCAAAGCCGCCACAATCTCCGGCGGGAAGCGGTGGCGGATCACCCGGGCCGGGTTGCCGGCGACGATCGCGTAAGCCGGCACGTCGCGGGTGACGACCGCGCGGGCCGCCACCACGGCGCCGGGGCCGACCGTGACGCCCGACAGGACGAGGCACCCGGATCCGAGCCAGACGTCGGCGCCGATCACCACGTCGCCCCTTGAGGCGTGGTAGCCTTCCGGCGCGTCGAGATCCGGCCACAGGCCGCGCATCGCCGCGAACGGATAGGTCGAGACCCAGTCGGTACGGTGATTGCCCCCGAGCAGGATCTCGACCTTGTCGGCGATCGAGCAATACGGGCCGATCGACAGTCGCGCGCCCGATTCCGGGAAGCGGATCTTCGGCCTGCCGTAGGAGTAGGGGCCGATCCGGAAGCCGTAGCGGGCAGCGAGCCTGGCCAGGTGCAGGCGGGTCTCGTTGTGAGGGTTGCGCCCCTGCCGCAGGCGGTGCAGGAAATCCTTCACCCGCGGGCACCTTGGTGAGTCGCGGGCGGGGCGGCGGGCCCGAGCGTTCGGGCGATCCGGGGAGAGAACGCGGTGAGCAGCAACATTTCGGACGATCTGAAGAGCGGCGCGCTGTTCTATCACCGTCATCCGAGACCCGGGAAGCTGGAGATCCAGCCGACCAAGCCGCTCGGCAACCAGCGCGACCTCGCGCTCGCCTACTCGCCGGGCGTCGCCGCCGCCTGCGAGGCGATCGCCGCCGATCCCGAGGAGGCCGCGACCCTGACGGCGCGCCAGAACCTCGTCGCGGTGGTCTCGAACGGCACCGCGGTGCTCGGCCTGGGCGATATCGGCCCGCTCGCCTCCAAGCCCGTGATGGAGGGCAAGGCGGTCCTGTTCAAGAAGTTCGCCGGCATCGACGTCTTCGACATCGAGCTGAACGAGAAGAACGTCGACAAGCTCGTCGACGTGGTGGCGGCCCTGGAGCCGACCTTCGGCGGCATCAACCTGGAGGACATCAAGGCGCCGGAATGCTTCGAGGTCGAGGAGCGCTGCCGGGCCCGGATGAACATCCCGGTCTTCCACGACGACCAGCACGGCACCGCGATCATCGTGGCGGCCGCCGTCCTCAACGGCCTCGAATTCGCCGGCAAGCAGATCGCCGACGTCAAGATCGTGACCTCGGGCGCCGGCGCCGCGGCTCTGGCCTGCCTCAACCAGCTCGTCTCCCTCGGGGCCCGTCGCGACAACATCTTCGTCACCGATCTCGAGGGCGTGGTCTACAAGGGCCGTGAGACGCTCATGGACCGGTGGAAGTCGGTCTACGCCCAGGAGACCGAGGCCAGGACGCTGGCCGAGGTGATCCCGGGGGCGGACGTGTTCCTCGGCCTCTCGGCCGGCGGCGTGCTGAAACCCGAGATGCTCGAGCGGATGGCCGAGAAGCCGCTGATCCTGGCGCTCGCCAACCCCTATCCGGAGATCATGCCGCCGCTGGCCGAGGAGAAGCGCCCGGACGCGATGATCTGCACCGGCCGGTCGGACTTCCCGAACCAGGTCAACAACGTCCTGTGCTTCCCCTACATCTTCCGGGGCGCGCTCGACGTCGGGGCGACCACGATCAACGAGGAGATGAAGGCGGCGGCCGTCAAGGCGATCGCCGGGCTCGCCCGCGAGACCCCGTCCGACGTCGTCGCCCGCGCCTATGGCGGCGAGGCGCGGCCCTTCGGCCCCCACTCCCTGATCCCGAGCCCGTTCGACCCGCGGCTGATCCTGCGCATCGCCCCCGCGGTCGCGCTGGCCGCCATGGAATCCGGCGTCGCCAAGCGGCCGCTGCCGGACGTGCAGGCCTATACCGACTCCCTCGACCGGTTCGTGCACCGCTCCGGCTTCATCATGAAGCCGGTCTTCACCGCGGCCAAGGAGGATCCGCGCCGGGTCGTCTACGCCGAGGGCGAGGACGAGCGGGTGCTGCGCGCCGTCCAGGCGATCGTGGAGGAGGGGCTGGCGAAGCCGATCCTGATCGGCCGCCCGAGCGTCATCGAGACCCGCCTGAAGCGCTTCGGCCTCGCGATCCAGCCGGGCCGCGATTTCGAGCTGATCAACCCGGACGACGATCCGCGCTACCGCACCTACGTCCAGACCTACATGGACCTCGCCGGCCGGCGCGGCATCACGCCCGACGCCGCCCGGACGCTGGTGCGCACCAACAACGCGGTGATCGGCGCGCTGGCTGTCCGCCGCGGCGAGGCCGACGCGCTGATCTGCGGCCTGGAAGGCCGGTTCGAGAGCAAGCTGCGGGTGATCCGCGACATCATCGGGCTGGCTCCCGGCGCTCGCGACTTCGCGGCGCTCAGCCTGATCGTCACCTCGAAGGGCGCCTACTTCCTGGCCGACACCCACGTGCGGCCGGATCCGAGCGCCGAGGAGATCGCCGACGTCGCCATCGCCTGCGGCGACACCGCCCGCCGCTTCGGCCTGTCGCCGAAGATCGCGCTGGTCAGCCACGCCGATTTCGGCTCGTTCGACACCGCCTCCTCCCGCAAGATGCGCCAGGCCCTCGCCCTCCTGCGCGAGCGCGCCCCCGACCTCGAGGTCGACGGCGAGATGGCGGCCGACACCGCCCTGTCGCAGGCGATCCGCGACAAGGTGCTGCCCGGCTCGCGCCTCAAGGGCGAGGCCAACGTGCTGATCATGCCGAACCTGGATGCGGCCAACATCGCGTTCCAGTTCTCGAAGATGCTGGCCGACGCGCTGCCGGTGGGGCCGCTGCTGCTCGGGCCGGCGCGCCCCGCCCACATCCTCACGCCGTCGGTGACGGCGCGCGGCATCGTCAACATCACGGCGGCTGCCGTGGTCGAGGCGCAGGGGCAGGAGGTGCTGACGGTCGAGGCCGATAGCACCGCGGAGGCGGGGACGCCGTTGGTGTCGGCGTAAGCGGGATGAGACGGCCCGGTGAGATGAGCGCCGGGCCGTCTCGCTCTACAGGGACATTTCAAAGTCGGGCGAGGCGCCTGTCTCCCACGCGGGTAAGAAAGCCCCCAGCTTCCAAGCCGAGGCTGGACCTCATTAGCTCGGCCATGGGCGAATCCGCTCTCGATCCGTTGCGGTCGATCCGGCTATCACGCCCGGACGTGAGAAAAGCAGGTGTTTCCCGACGACCGAGATGGCCAGCTGGGCATGTTGGCTGGCGCATGACGGGCGCTCCATGGCTCTGCTTGCAACCCAGCTTGGATATCTCAGCTGCGCTCGCGCAATCCATGCTGCCGACCCAAAGCGATCCTTCCATGAGGAAGTGGATCCCGCTACTTAAGTCGAGGCGAACGAGAGCCGGACAGGAAGCAGCCCACCGTGCTGGCACCTGTTTCCGCGCTGAGAGCGATCGGGTGCCGAGTCGCCGATAAATTGAGAGCTCACACAGACGGGAGCGCCTGAACGAACGTTCGAACACTACAATTTTACGCGAGATTTTTCCATAGATGCGTATTGCTGAGTATTATTATCTACTTCCAACAATCTATAACAACGATTTATATCGCTGACAAGGGAGAAGAAGCATGATGAGAGGCTCGCGACTGCTTGTGCTGGCAAGTTTGACGATTGGTCTCGCTGCGACGGGTAATGGGGCGGCCCTGGCGCAGAACGTCGGATCCTTCAGGGATGCCGGACGAGGCGCCTTCGATTACACGAAGATTGCTGCCATGCCGCAGAAGGAGTGCGCCAAGCTTGGGCATTCGGTTTCCGCGGTCGAGGGAACGCGGCTCACCATCCTCGTTGCCGAAACCATCGCAGCCTCCGAAAGCGTCCCAGGCTTCTGCCGCATCGTGGCGGTTCTCGACCCGGAAATCCAAATCGAGGTGGCTCTGCCTCTCGGCTGGAACCGCCGGCTCTACATGCGCGGCAACGGCGGGTATGCAGGCGAGAAGCTCGATGCACCCAACCGGGTGGCCTTCCGTGACGAGGCGCTGAAGCGGGGCTTCGTGGCCGCGCAGACCAATACGGGCCATGATGCCGTGGCCCAGCCACTCGGCTCCTTCGCACAGAACGATCTGGCTAAGCTGATCGACTACAGCCATCGCGCCGTTCACCTGACGGCACAGGCTGCCAAGGATCTGGCGTCCGCATTCTATGGTCGCGCGCCCGCCTTCTCATACTTCGACGGATGCTCGACGGGTGGACGCCAAGGGCTGATGTCCGCTCAGCGTTACCCAGGTGATTTCGACGGCATCGCCGCCGGCGCGCCGGTCCTCAACTTTACGGGGACGATGTATCACTATGTATCCTACTCCCCAAGTCTGGCCAAAGCCGCCTTCACACCCACCCTCCTCACGACACTGGGACGCGCGGTCATTGCAAAGTGTGACGCAGCCGATGGCCTGAAGGACGGACTGATCGCGGATCCGCGCCAGTGCAAGTTCGATCCGAGAGCCGACCTTCCACGCTGCCCCGCAGAGGGGACCTGTTTCAGCGAGGACCAAGTGGCTGCGCTGGAGGTGATCCATGGCGGCATGCAGCACAACGGCCGCACCGTCTTCCCAGGTTGGCCCTGGGGCTCGGCGGCACCAGATGCGTCAGGCGTCAGCGGTTGGGCAGAATGGTTCGTTCTGACTCCTCCGCCGCCTTCTCCTCCCGGCGCCCGCCTCGCCTCGGCTGGTCAGGCGCTCCCGCCCGGCGAGACCCGCCAAAGTGCCTATGCGCAAACCTTTCTGCGCTACTTCGCCGATCAGCCGGCGAGCCGGCCCGACGCGGATTGGCGCACGTTCAACCTTGCCGAGGGCTATCGGTCGGGAGGCCTCATCAGCCAGCTCGTCAACGCGACGAACCCGGACCTGACTGCCTTCAAATCACGTGGCGGGAAGATGATCACGTATTTTGGCTGGGCGGATCCGGCGCTGAATCCCCTCATGGGTATCGGTTATTACGAGGATGCAGCTCGCGCGACACCTGGGATCGAGGATGTCTATCGCTTGTTCATGGTGCCGGGCATGCAGCACTGTGGCGGAGGCGACGCCCCGAACGTCCTTGATCCAGTGACGGCTGTGATCGATTGGGTGGAGACTGGCCGCGCGCCGACGACGCTCACGGCTGTCCAACGTCGGCCCGATGGTTCCGAGCGCAGCAGGCCGCTTTGCCCCTATCCGCAGGTCGCCCGTCACACCGGCGGCGATGCGGACAAAGCCGAGAACTTCGTCTGCAAATCCATCTCGGAGTGAGGGGAGAGGGTTTGGGGCGAGGACACTGGCTGCCCACCAGCTTGGCAGCCTTTTACTGGTTCCGGCTGGCTAAGGCAGCGCCGATCCGGATCGGCGAGGTACCCCCGTGGTTTGTAGCATAGAGGACGGTCGTCCACCTCACGCGGTCGTTCAGCATCTCAGAGCCGGGTGTATGGAAAACATGTGTCTGCCGACAGGGTAATGATCTATGTAAGACCAACGGTCGTTGAAAACGACCTTTGGTTCCGTTCTCGAGTTTTCGTCGCGCCTCTGGCTTGGCATCGAACATTCGAGATGGATCAACGGTCTCGTCGATCTCGGGCCTGCCCGAGATCGACGTTGATGCGTCAGCATCTTAGGCCGTTGGTATAAGCTGACGTGCCCGTCCTTCAGGCTGCGGCCGTAACGTTTGCGCGGCAAGCCCTGTCGGATTGGCAGAGTGCGCGGAAACGTGGCTACAAGGATTTTCCGCACATGCCGGCCGGGTGCCAGCAACGCCTCAGTCTGCCGTTCATTCAAGATTGCCCGCATGACGCTAATCGGCAAGCTTGAGCAGATCGGCTGCAAATGCCCGCGAGGTAAGCAGGAGTACCCGACGAGGTAGCCCTTGTTGAGCGACGGGATGAAACCGAGGTGTGTGATGCTCAAGCCTGCGGGCCGCCCCCATTCTCGGCAGCCGGCCGCACTGTCGAGCCGAACGGCTTGAGGGCTTACGATTCCGCTGCAGATCGATCGCCCTCAACTCCCCGCCTACCCCCGCGGCTTCGGCGCCGCCTTCCCTGCCTGACCGGCCGGCTGCGCACAGCCCGCCTGCTTACCCTTGGCGCTGTCGTCCTTGCCGCCGGGCACGAACATCGCCGAAACCCGCCCACCGGCGACCGGATCCATGTTCGCTCGGCCGGTATTCATGTCGTAGACGAGGCGCGAGCCGCGTGTGACGTTCTGGCACTGGCTCAGGACCACGTTGCCGGTCAGCACGACCCGGTTCGCCACCCGGTCGAACACCGCGTTGTCGCCGCTCGCCACCTGGTCCTTCGACACCACCGTGACCGGGCCGGCGCAGACCACCTGGCGGATCGCGCTGCCGTCGGTGGGATCGGACGCCTTCTCGGCCTTGGCCTCCGCCTTGGGCTCGGGCTTCACCTCGACCTTCGCCGCTTTCTCGACGGGCTTGGCCTCCGCCGGCTGGGCGATGGACGCCTTCGCGTCGGGCTTCACCTCGGGCGCCTTGGGCTCTGCGCCCTTGGGCTCTGCACCCTTGGCCTCGGCCCCCTTCGCCTTCGGGTCCTTCTCCTTGCGCTGGTAGTGCACGGTCATGCTGGAGCAGCGGATCGTGCTCTCGCCCTGCACCGCCACGACGTTGCCGGCGAAGACCGCCTTGTTCTCGCGGTCGAACACGTCGAGCCGGTCGGCGTCGATCTTGATCGGCTCCTTGCCGCCGCCGCTGCCGAAGGCGCCGAAGCCGGAGCCGGCCTCCTTCTTCTTGGCGGCAGGCGCGGCCGGGGTCTCGGCCCGCGGGGCGGAGGGCAGGGCGAGGGCGCCGAGGGTGAGGCAGCCGAGCGCCGCGAGGGCCGGGAGACGGGGACGCACGGGCTCAATCGTCCTTGATCTGGGCCTCGGTGGTCCGCAGCGGCGGAGTCTCGTCCGAGGAATCCTGGGGGGCGTGGCTGGTAAAGACCGCCTTGACGTTGCCGACGAACGAGATGGTCTTGCCGCTCTCGGTCACCTCCAGCCCGTCGGCCTTGATCGAGCCGGTCGGCATCGTGACGGTGACGGCCTCGCGCGACGACATCGCACCGGCCTTGAAGTCGACATGGGCCGAGGTCAGCCGGGCCTCCTGGCCCTTGTCGGTCCAGAGGCGGATGTGCTGGCTCAATTCCAGCGCCTCCTTCTGGGTGTCGAAGATGCCGGCGGTGGCCTCGATATGGGCCAGCCCCCCCGATTCGTCGGTGGTGAGGCGGCCGAGCATGTTCTGCAACTCGATCACGAAGGGCTTGCGCACGTCCTGGAGCGCGGCCTTGGCGGTGACCACGTAGGGGCGGTTGTCCTTCGAGCGGTAGCCCGAGAGGCGCGGGCTCTCCATCGTCACCTTCGAGCCCGAGACGCCGATCGAGCCGAGGCTGACCGAGACGCCGAGATCGGCGAAGGGATTGAGCCAGGTCCCGACCACGATGGCGAGCCCCGCAGCAGCCGCCCCGAGGGGGATCGCGCGCCGCAGCCAGCGCACCTGGGCGCTGTGGCGGCGCGCCCGGGCATGGGCGCGCAGGCGCCGGGGATCGAGGCCCGCGGAGGGGAGCGCGTCGAGCGGGGAAGCTTGCAGCAAGGTCGTGGCCACCTGCATCGTGCCGGGGTGCGGCGGGACGTCAGCGCCCCCTCGTGCTCCGGCCCGGTGTCGAAGTTATGGCCGGCAGGTTAACAGAACGGCGACGCTTCGTCCCGCCGTTCTCATACGATTTCCGATCGATCGCTTCGCGATGCGGAAATCGGCTTCGCTCAAGCGCTGCGCGGGCTTGTGATACGACGCCTCAGCTATGCGCGAAGATGTCGGTCTCGTCCCATTCGAGCAGGTCGAGGCGGGCGCGGGTCGGCAGGAAGTCGAAGCAGGCCTGGGCGATCGCGGTGCGCTCCTCGCGGGCGAGCATCAGGTCGAGCCGCTCGCGCAGGGCATGGAGGTGGAGCACGTCGGAGGCGGCGTAGTCGATCTGCGCCTGGGTCAGGGTGTCGGCGCCCCAATCCGAGGATTGCTGCTGCTTCGACAGGTCGACGCCGATCAGCTCGCGCACCAGGTCCTTCAGGCCATGCCGGTCGGTGTAGGTGCGGGCGAGGCGCGAGGCGATCTTGGTGCAGTAGACCGGTCCCGGCATCACGCCGAGACGATGGGAGAGCACCGCGAGGTCGAAGCGGGCGTAGTGGAAGATCTTGGTCACCGCCGGATCGGCCATCACCCGCTTGAGCACCACCGGCTCGGGACCGACCCGCGGGATCTGCACCAGGTCGGCCTCGCCGTCGCCGCGGGAGATCTGCACCACGCAGAGCCGGTCGCGGTGGGGCTGGAGGCCGAGGGTCTCGGTGTCGACCGCGATGGACGGGCCCGGCACGTAATCGTCGGGCAGGTCGCCGCGGTGCAGGCGGTGGGGCATGGATGAAGCGTCCGGGAAGCGTCGAAAATGGCTCCCCGGCGCCTATCACCCCTCCCGTGGGCCGGCAAGGATGCCCGATCAGCTCTTCTGGCGGGCGATGACCTTGTCCTTGATGCCCTCGTAGACGTTCGACGGGACGATCTTCTTCGACAGGAGCTCGTCCTTGCCGCGATACGGCCGTCCCTTGATGGTCGCCTCGGAGCGGGCCGCGCCGATGCCCGACAGGGTCTCCAGCTCGTCCTTGGAGGCGCTGTTGAGGTCGATGAGGGCCGGCTTGCCGGCGGGCGCGACCTTCGGGGCCTCGGGGGCTTTGGGGGCCGCCGGCGCCGTGGGAGCCGGGGCGGTCGGGGCCGGGCGGGTCGTGGGGGTGGTCGAGGGCGCAGGCGTCTGGGCCAGGGCGGGGCCGGCGCCGAGCAGGGCGGCGACGGCCAGCGCACGGGTCAGGCGGGGGAGACGAATCATCGGGACGCTCCGATCGTGCCGCGCTCGGGGCCGGGCTTCGGCGTCCCGAGCGGCAAGGGCATCATGCCGCCTTCGCCGTTGAACGGCGCCTTAATGGATCCGTGCCGCGAGCGACGGCTTTTTGGAGCGAGTCCCCTAGCCAGGGCGGCGCGTCTCCTCTATAGACCCCGCTCCGAACAGGTTCGCGACGCGCGCGGCGGCTCCGCCCGGGGCGGCCTCGCGCCTGTTTTGTTGCACGGGAAGTAGTTTCAATGGCCGTTCCGAAGCGAAAGACCTCTCCGTCGCGGCGCGGCATGCGCCGTTCCGCCGACGCCCTCAAGGCCCCGACCTACGTCGAGGACAAGGATTCCGGCGAGCTGCGCCGCCCGCACCACATCGACCTGAAGACCGGCATGTACCGTGGTCGCCAGGTGCTGAAGGTCAAGTCCGACGCGTGATCCGGCGTGGCGGCGCTGAACGCGCCGCCGATGACCGGCACGGGATGACGGCGCCCCTCGCGGGCGCCGTTCTCGTTTGTGGGCTCCCTCAGGCCGGGGCGCGGCCGGCCCGCCACAGCCAGAGGGCGGTGAGCACCAGGAGCAGCGTCGCGAGCGCGCCGGTGAGGTCCAGGGCGTCGAGGCCGGCCCAGTGCCCGGGCCCGAGGGCGCGGACCAGGAGCGGGCCGAGGATCTGCCCGGCCGCGAAGGCGGCGGTCATCCGGGCGAGCAGCGGCGTCGGCGCGTCGGGCCGCGCCTCGCGGGCGAGTTGCAGCCCCGCCATGGTGGCGATCATGAAGGTGCCGCCGACCAGCAGCGCCGAGGCCGCGACCGCCCAGAGGGCGTGGACGGCGAGCGGCAGCACGGTGCCGAGGGCCATGATCCCCTGCGCCCCCGCCCAGAGCCGCCGGCGCGGCACCCCCGCGAGGGCCCGGGCCGCGACCGCGACCGAGGTCACCGCGGCGAGGCCGAAGAGCGGCCAGGCCAGGCCGAAGACCAGCGGGTCGGGGGTCAGCTCCCGCGCCATCGCGGGCAGGAACGTCGCCGGCACGATATAGCCGAAACCGAAGGTGCCGTAGCACAGGATGAGGCCGCCCTGGCCGGCGCCCCGGACGGTGGCCGCGGCCTCGCGCTCCGCCGCGCCGGACGGCTCGGCGCCCTGCCTGCGCGACAGGAGCCCGACGGCGAGGGCGCCTGCCGTCGCCACCGCCCCGAGTTCGAGCCACAGATGGACGGCCGGCTGGCGCCCGCCGAGCCAGGCGAGGAGACCGGCGAGCGCGATGCCGAGGCCGACGCCGGTATAGATCCAGGCCCCGAGACGCGGCGCCTGGCGGCGGGCGAGTTCGGCGAGGCACCAGCCGCTGGCGCAGACCAGCGCCCAGGCGCTGAACACTCCGGCCGCCGCCCGCAAGGCGGCGCCGAGGACGACCGGCGCGGGGCTGCCGGCCCCCGCCATGGCGAACGTCGTCAGCGCCACTCCGGCGAGGCTCAGGCGCAGGCCCCGGCCCGGATCGCCCGCGAACCACGCCGCCGTCAGCGCTCCGACGAGGTAGCCGGCATAGTTGGCCGCCGCCCATTCGGCACCGACCGTGCTGGTCACGGCGCCGTCGCGCAGCATCAGCGGCAGGAGCGGCGTGAAGGCGAAGCGGCCGATGCCCATGGCGACCGCGAGGGCGAGGATGCCGCCGGCGACGACCGGGCCGTCGGTCGAGGGCGCGAGTGGGCCGGCCTTCTGGAGGCGGGCGAGGGGAACGTCCGTGGTGCTCATGCGGGCGATCAGACACCCGCCGCATCGTCTTGAAAAATGAATTATCGTGACGCATCATTCTCCTCATGAGAATGATGGACCTCGACGACCTGCACATCTTCCGCGCCGTGGTGCGGGAGGGCGGGGTGACGCGGGCGGCGAGCCTGCTGAACCGGGTGCCGTCCAACGTCACCACCCGGATCAAGCAGTTCGAGGAACGGCTCGGCGTCGCGCTGTTCCGGCGCGAGGGCCGCACGCTGATCCTCACCGAGGCCGGACGCACCCTGCTCGGCCACGCCGAGAAGCTCCTGCAGCTGGCGGACCTGGCCGAGCGGGAGTTGCGCGGCGGCGGCGTGCGCGGGGTCTTGCGGCTCGGCTCGCTCGAGAGCGCCGCCGGCGCCCGGCTGCCGCCGATCCTCTCGGCGTTCCACGCCCGCCATCCCGACGTGACGATCGAGCTGCAGACCGGCACGACCCGGGCGATGCTGCGCCAGCTGGAGCGCCACGAGGTCGAGGCGGCCTTCGTCTCCGAGCCGTTCGAGCGCGGCACCCTGTCCACGATGCCGGCCTTCGACGAGGAGCTGGTGCTGATCACGGCGAAGAGCGCGGGAGAGGACATGGTGGCCCGGACCGTGGTGGCCTTCCCGCACGGCTGCTCCTACCGCCAGCGCCTGTTCGAGTGGCTCGCCGCGGCGGGCCGGTCGCCGGAGCGGATCCTGGAGATGAGCTCCTACCACGCCATCGTCGCCTGCGTGGCCGCCGGCACCGGGGCGGCGATCGTGCCGGCGGAGGTGCTGGACCACGCGGTGCTGGGCCACGCGGTGGCGCGCCACGCGCTGCCGGCCTCGTTGCGGGTCAACCGCACGCACCTGGTCTGGGCGGGCGAGGCGAGCCCGGCCCTGCGCTCGCTGATGGCGCTGGTGCCGCGGGTGGGGGAGCGGGAGGCGGCGGTGGCGTAGGAGCGACCGGAGCGGTCCCCTCATCCGGATGGCGTCAGTCGAGGCTCCCGACGGCGGCGTACCGCGCCGAGGCCACCCGGGAGCGGTCGCGCCGCGACGGCCGCAAGCATCCGCCCGGCCCATCGATCAGCTGGACCAGGAAGGTCGCGAGCGGCCGGGCCGGTACGGCCCGGGGTGTCTCGGATCCCCCGATCGGGACGAGGGCGCGGCCGGGGGCGTCCGGATCCGGGACGGGCGTATCGGGCTGGGACATGGTGGCGGCCCTGACGAGGTGACGACGGACAACGCCGCAAGCCGCCTGCCGTGTTCCCTCCCGCGCCTTCGTCGTCCCGCTACTTCTTCGCCAGGGCTTCGAGCCGGGTCTGCATCTCGGCCATCTGGCGCTTGAGGTCGTCGAGCTCGCCCTTGGGCGCGGCCGGGGCGGGGACCGGCGGCTCGGCCGGCTTGTCCCCGGCGCCGGCGCCGGGCTGCCCGCCGGCGCCGAACGGCGTGAACATCCGCATGGCCTCGCTGAAGAAGCTCATGTTGGCGCGCACCTGCTCCTCCATGGCGTGCTGGAAGGCGGTGGGGCCGAAGGTCTGGGACATCTTCTCGCGCAGGCCGTCCTGCTCGCGGGCGAGATGGTCCATCGAGTATTCGAGGAAGCTCGGCACCATCGCCCGCATGCTGTCGCCGTAGAAGCGGATCAGCTGGCGCAGGAAGGCCACCGGCAGCAGGTTCTCGGCGCCGGCCTTGTTCTCCTGCTCGAAGATGATCTGGGTCAGCACCGAGCGGGTGATGTCCTCACCCGACTTCGCGTCGTAGACCACGAAATCCTCGCCGGCCTGCACCATCGCGGCGAGGTCCTCCAGCGTGACGTAGGTCGAGGTGCCCGTATGATAGAGACGCCGGTTGGCGTACTTCTTGATGACGGTAGGTGTCGACTTGCCGCTCTCCGCCATCGGTGCGTGGCCTCCCTCTTTGCCAGGCTCTTGGCCGACCCCTTGGCGAACCCGGCGGGAACTGGACGGGGCCGGGCGAGCCGAATTTTCACCGGTTCTCATGATTGGACCTTAAGGCCTTCGTGCGCTGGCGAAAATAGCAATCTGCGCGCCGTCCACGCAAACTGGCCGCGCTGCCAGGGCGAGAACCGGCCGTGCACGCCTTGACTTCGCGCAGGGCAACGCTTTCATCCACCCCAAAGCACGCGGGACAAGAGCCGCCGGAAGCGGGCCGCCGGCATCCCGTGACGCTGGGAGAGGGTCAAGGAGAGGCGCATGGCCGAGAAGTCAGATATCGTCATCGTGGGTGCCGCTCGCACGCCGGTCGGCTCGTTCAACGGGGCCTTTGCCACCGTGCCAGCCCACAAGCTCGGCGCGGTCGCCATCAAGGCGGCGCTGGAGCGGGCCAAGGTCTCCCCTGAGGAGGTCGACGAGGTGATCTTCGGCCAGGTGCTCGCCGCCGGCGAGGGCCAGAACCCGGCCCGCCAGGCCGCCATGGCCGCCGGCATCCCGCAGGAGAAGACCGCCTGGGGCCTCAACCAGCTCTGCGGCTCGGGCTTGCGCACCGTCGCGGTCGGCATGCAGCAGATCGCCAACGGCGACGCCGACATCATCGTGGCCGGCGGCCAGGAATCGATGTCGATGGCCCCCCACGCCCAGTACCTGCGCGGCGGCCAGAAGATGGGCGACCTGAAGCTCGTCGACACGATGCTGAAGGACGGCCTGATGGACGCCTTCAACGGCTACCACATGGGCAACACCGCCGAGAACATCGCCCAGCAGTGGCAGCTGACCCGCGAGGAGCAGGACGCCTTCGCCGCCCGGTCGCAGAACAAGGCCGAGGCCGCCAAGAAGGAAGGCCGCTTCAAGGACGAGATCGCCCCCGTCACCGTGCCCGGCCGCAAGGGCGACGTGGTGGTCGATGCCGACGAGTACATCCGCGAGGGCGCGACCCCCGAGGGCATGGCCAAGCTGAAGCCCGCCTTCTCGAAGGACGGCACGGTCACCGCCGGCAACGCCTCGGGCATCAACGACGGCGCCGCCGCCCTGGTGCTGATGTCGGCGGCAGAAGCCGAGAAGCGCGGCCTCAAGCCGCTCGCCCGCATCGCCTCCTGGGCCACCGCCGGCGTCGATCCGAAGATCATGGGCACCGGCCCGATCCCGGCCTCGCGCAAGGCCCTCGAAAAGGCCGGCTGGAAGGCCTCCGACCTCGACCTGATCGAGGCCAACGAGGCCTTCGCGGCCCAGGCGCTCGCGGTCAACAAGGACCTCGGCTTCGACGACGCGAAGGTGAACGTGAACGGCGGCGCCATCGCCATCGGCCACCCGATCGGCGCGTCCGGCGCCCGCGTCCTCGTCACCCTGCTGCACGAGATGCAGCGCCGCGACGCCAAGAAGGGCCTCGCCACGCTCTGCATCGGCGGCGGCATGGGCGTCGCGATGTGCCTGGAGCGGTAAGAGCTCTCTGAAATATTACACTGAGATCAGGAGCGGCCGGGAGCCCGGCCGCTCCACTACAGTTAGTACTTAAAGAAGCGGGACAGCACCCGCCTTCGTTGTGGAACGGCGGCCTTCCGTAAAGTACCACGGGGGCGCGCCGAGGGACGGATCGCTCGAACGCTCACAAGGAGAGGGCACATGGCAGAACGCGTCGCACTGGTCACCGGGGGCACGCGCGGCATCGGCGCTGCGATCTCGAAAGGTCTGAAGGAGGCCGGGTACAAGGTCGCGGCCAATTACGGCGGCAACGACGAGGCCGCGCAGGCCTTCAAGAGCGAGACCGGGATCCCGGTCTTCAAGTTCGACGTCGGCGACGCCGCGGCCTGCGAGGCCGGGATCCGCGCTGCGGAAGGAGAGCTCGGCCCGATCGACATCCTGGTCAACAATGCCGGCATCACCCGGGACGGCATGTTCCACAAGATGACCTTCGAGCAGTGGCAGGCGGTCATCCGCACCAACCTCGACTCGATGTTCACCTGCACCCGTCCGCTGATCGACGGCATGCGCTCGCGCGGGTTCGGCCGCATCATCCTGATCTCGTCCATCAACGGCCAGAAGGGCCAGATGGGCCAGACCAACTACTCCGCCGCCAAGGCCGGCGTGATCGGCTTCGCCAAGGCGCTGGCGCAGGAGAACGCCAACAAGGGCATCACCGTCAACGTGATCGCGCCCGGCTACATCGGCACCGAGATGGTGAAGGCGATCCCTGAGGAGGTGCTGAAGGCCAAGATCCTCCCGCACATCCCGGTCGGCCGTCTCGGCGAGGCCGAGGAGATCGCCCGCGCGGTCGAGTTCCTGGCCGGCGAGCAGGCGGGCTTCATCACCGGCTCGACCCTGACCATCAACGGCGGCCAGTACTTCGCGTGATGTAAAGAGGGGGCGCCCCGCTTCCGATGCTCCGCGTCATCCCGGGTTCCGCCGCGCGGCACCGGGATGACATCGAGGGTGTCGGCGCCGTGGAGGGAGCCAGCTAGAGCATTTTCCGACGAAGTGGATACCGGTTGGTCGCAGAAAATGCGGCAAAACCAAAGACCTAGAGAAGCTTCGCGATTGCGGAGCGATCGTGAAGCGCTCTAGCCCCTCCGGTCCGAAGCCTCACGGCGTCAGCGGGCACCCGCTCGCCTTGGCCGACAGGAACGCCTTGTCGCCCGGAATCGTCGCCAGCAGCTTGTAATAGTCCCACGGCGCCTTCGACTCGGCCGGCGACTTGACCTGGAACAGGTACATGTCGTGGACCATGCGGCCGTTGGCCTGCACCGTGCCGCCGCGGCCGAAGAAGTCGTCGACCTTCAATTCGCGCATCTTGGCCGCCACGGCGTCGGTGTCGTCGGTGCCGGCGGCTTTCACCGCCTTCAGGTAGTGCAGCACCGAGGAATAGGTGCCGGCCTGGATCATGTTCGGCATCTTGCCGGTCTTGGCCATGAAGCGCTTGGCGAAGCCCCGGGCCTGGTCGTCGAGGTCCCAGTAATAGCCTTCCGTCAGCACGATGCCCTGCGCCGCCTTGAGGCCGAGGCCGTGCACCTCCGACAGCGTGAACAGCAGGGCTGCGAGGCGCTGGCCGCCCTGGACGATGCCGAACTCCGCCGCCTGCTTGATCGCGTTCGAGGTGTCGAGGCCGGCATTGGCGAGGCCGACGATCTTGGCGCCCGAGCCCTGCGCCTGGAGCAGGAACGACGAGAAATCCTGGGCGCTGAGCGGATGGCGCACCGCGCCCACCACCTTGCCGCCCTTCTGGGTCACGTATTGGGTGACGTCGGCCTGGAGCGCCGAGCCGAAGGCGTAGTCGGCGGTGAGGAAGAACCAGGTGTCGCCGCCGGTCTCGACCAGCGAGCCGCCGGTGCCGACCGCGAGTGCGTGGGTGTCGTAGGCCCAGTGGAAGCCGTACGGCGTGCACTGCTTGCCGGTCAGGTCCGACGTCGCGGCCCCATCGACGATGGTGATCTTGCGCTTCTCCTTCGACAGGCCCTGCACAGCGAGCGCCACCGAGGAGGTGGTCAGCTCCATGATGGCATCGACCTTGTCGGTGTCGTACCACTGCCGGGCGATG
The DNA here is from genome assembly GCF_003173775.1 of Methylobacterium sp. 17Sr1-1. Lineage (NCBI taxonomy): Bacteria > Pseudomonadati > Pseudomonadota > Alphaproteobacteria > Hyphomicrobiales > Methylobacteriaceae > Methylobacterium > Methylobacterium sp. 17Sr1-1. The sequence continues at coordinate 779,438 of NZ_CP029552.1, forward strand.
TTCGAGGCGATGTCCGGCTTGTTCTGGTGGTCGGCGTCGACGATCTGCACCGGCACGTCGAGGACCTTGCCCCCGAAATCCTCGACCGCCATCTTCGCCGCCTCGACCGAGCCGCGGCCGCCGAAATCGGCGTAGACGCCGGACTGGTCGTTGAGGATGCCGATCTTCACCACGCCGTCGGAGGCGCCCTTCTGCGCGGTCTGCGCCTGCGCGGCGCCTGCGAGAGCGAGACCCGCGACGAGGGCGGTGGTGCGGGCGAGCGCCCGGCTCAAACGTGTCATGTCGTCCTCCCCGGCCGCCTCGTTGCCCGTGCGGCCGTTCTGTTGTCGTCGGAACGGCAGCTAGAGCGGTGCCGGGACGGGAATCAAGCGGCGGATCCGCCCTCCGCCCCCCGTCTTTCGCAGCACGGCCACGGTTGTGCTCCCGCGCCCGCTGCCTTTTGGGTGCACGGCTCCCTATATGGGCCTATAAGGCGCCCGCGGCGCGCGCCACTACCGTTACGATCGATCGCAGGTTCACGATGCTGGGTTCCCTTGCCAAGAAGATCTTCGGGTCGTCCAACGACCGCCGGGTGAAGGGATACCGACCCCGCGTCCAGGCCATCAATGCCCTCGAGCCCGAGCTGGCGGCCCTGTCCGACGAGGCCCTGCGCGCCCGCACCGACGCCCTGAAGGCCGAACTCGCCGCCGGCAAGACCCTCGACGACATCCTGGTTCCGGCCTTCGCGACCGTGCGCGAGGCGGCCAAGCGCGTGCTCGGCCAGCGCCACTTCGACGTGCAGATGATCGGCGGCATGGTGCTGCACGAGAGCGGCATCGCCGAGATGAAGACCGGCGAGGGCAAGACCCTGGTGGCGACGCTCGCCACCTACCTCAACGCCCTGTCGGGCAAGGGCGTCCACGTCGTCACCGTCAACGACTACCTCGCCCGCCGCGACGCGGAGTGGATGGGGCGGGTCTACCGCTTCCTCGGTCTCACGACCGGCATCATCGTGCACGGCCTCGACGACGTCGAGCGCAAGGCGGCCTATGCCTGCGACATCACCTACGGCACCAACAACGAGTACGGCTTCGATTATCTTCGCGACAACATGAAGTACGAGCTGGGCCAGATGGTCCAGCGCGGCCACAACTACGCGATCGTCGACGAGGTCGACTCGATCCTGATCGACGAGGCGCGCACGCCGCTGATCATCTCGGGGCCGATCGACGACCGCTCCGACCTCTACACCGCGATCGACGCGATCATGCCGCGGCTCGTGCGCGAGGATTACGACCTCGACGAGAAGCAGCGCACGGTCTCGCTCACCGAGAACGGCAACGAGCACATCGAGGAACTGCTGCGCGAGGAGGGCATCCTCAAGGAGGGCGACCTCTACGACGCCCACAACGTGACGCTGGTCCACCACGTCAACCAGGCGCTCCGGGCCCACACCCTGTTCACCCGCGACAAGGACTACATCGTCCGCAACGACGAGGTGGTGATCATCGACGAGTTCACCGGCCGCATGATGCCCGGCCGGCGCTACTCGGAGGGGCTGCACCAGGCGCTCGAGGCCAAGGAGCGGGTGACGATCCAGCCCGAGAACCAGACGCTCGCCTCGATCACCTTCCAGAACTACTTCCGCCTCTACAAGAAGCTCGCCGGCATGACCGGCACCGCCTCGACCGAGGCCGACGAGTTCCAGGAGATCTACAACCTCGAAGTGGTCGAGATCCCGACCAACAAGGAGGTCGAGCGCGTCGACGAGGACGACGAGGTCTACCGCACCGTCGACGAGAAATACGCCGCGATCATCAAGGAGGTCGACAAGGCGCATGCGCGCCTGCAGCCGGTCCTGGTCGGCACCGGGTCGATCGAGCGCTCGGAGCACCTCGCCAGCCTGCTCGTCAAGCACGGCTACAAGCCGCTGGACTACAGCGACCCGTCGGCGCTGGAGGACGTCTACGCGGCGGCCCGCGAGGGCCGGGTGACCAAGCGCTTCGCCGTGCTGAACGCCCGCTTCCACGAGCAGGAAGCCTACATCGTCGCCGAGGCCGGCGTGCCCGGCGCGATCACCATCGCCACCAACATGGCCGGCCGCGGCACCGACATCAAGCTCGGCGGCAACCTCGACATGCGCATCGAGCAGGAGCTCGCGAACGTCCCCGAGGGGCCGGAGCGCGACGCCCGCATCGCTGCGCTCAAGGCCGAGATCGAGCAGAACCGCGCCAAGGTGCTCGCTTCGGGCGAGCCTGCCGACCCGGCCGCCGGCCGGAAGGTCGCTCTGCCCGGCGGCCTCTACATCGTCGGCACCGAGCGCAACGAGAGCCGGCGCATCGACAACCAGTTGCGCGGCCGCTCCGGCCGCCAGGGCGATCCCGGCCGCTCGAAGTTCTACCTCTCGCTTCAGGACGACCTGATGCGGATCTTCGGCTCCGACCGCATGGACGGCATGCTCCAGCGCCTCGGGCTCGAGGAGGGCGAGGCGATCATCCATCCGTGGATCAACAAGGCGATCGCCAAGGCGCAGCAGAAGGTCGAAGCGCGCAACTTCGACATGCGCAAGAACGTGCTCAAGTACGACAACGTCATGAACGACCAGCGCAAGGTCGTGTTCGAGCAGCGGCGCGAGTTCATGGCGCAGGAGAGCGTCCGCGACACCGTCGACGAGATGCGCCAGGGCGTGATCGAGGACGTGGTGGCGCGCCACGTGCCGGAGGACGCCTATCCGGAGCAGTGGGACATCGCGGGGCTTCGCGAGAGCGTGACCCGCGACCTCAACCTCGACGTGCCGGTCGAGGACTGGGCCAAGGAAGAGGGCATCGCCGACGAGGAGATCCGCGAGCGCCTGCGCAAGGCCGCCGACGAGGCTTACGCCGAGCGCACCGCCCGCAACACCCCCGAGGTGATGGCCTACGTGGAGAAGCAGGTGCTGCTCCAGAGCCTCGACCACCTCTGGCGCGAGCACCTCGTCACCCTCGACCACCTGCGCCAGGTGATCGGCTGGCGCGGCATCGCCCAGCGCGACCCGCTGAACGAGTACAAGTCGGAGGCGTTCGACCTGTTCAACAGCCTCGTCGGCTCCCTGCGCGAGCAGGTGACCGGCCAGCTGATGCGGGTCGAGATCATGTACCAGGAGCCGGAGCCGCAGGGCCTGCCGCCGATGTTCGCCCAGCACCTCGACCCGGTGACCGGCGAGAACGAGTTCGCCTACGCCGAGGGCGCGGCCGGGGGTGGCGGCGGGGCCTACGCGTTCGCCGGCCAGGCGCTCAACGCTGACGCGCCGGTGCTGGAGCGCAACCCCGACGATGCCGGAACCTGGGGCCGCGTCGGCCGCAACGAGCCCTGCCCCTGCGGCTCGGGCAAGAAGTACAAGCACTGCCACGGCCGCTTCGCCGCCGAGGAGTGATCTCTTCTCGGGAGAACGCGCAGTGCCAGCCGCGATAACCTTCGCCGCTGCACGGGACTGTCAGGGGAGATGACGTGGAGCCGGCCTGTCGCCGGCTCCTTTTGCGCGAGAGCATGCCTCCACAGATTGCCGAGCAAGCGGCGGATGTCAGGGGCGCCTGTCATCATGGTCGCGACATCTCCGGAAGCGGCGTCCCCTCTCCCGACCCCCTCCGGGGGCCACCCTCCCCCGCAGAGGGGGGAGGGGTAAACTCGCGCTATTTCGTTTCCCCGGACAGCCCTGCGCGAAGCGGGGAGGAGAAACCCGGGCCACTCATTGCCCCGGACAGCCCTCCCGCTCGCGGGGAGCGGCGATGCGCGTCCTCGTCGGAGCAATCCGCAAGCCAGCCCAGGGGTGACACGACCGCCCCGCTCCGGCAGGGTCACCCTCCCGCCCGCGAAGGACGCCGATGAGCCGCCGCCCCGATCCCGTGCCCCGCCGCGCGCTCCCAACCCGCCGCGAGGCGGTGGAGGCGGCGCTCTCCCGTCTGGCGCCGCGTGTGCCGGAATTCGAGGCGGAGGCGATCGTCGACCGGGCGCTGGCGAGCCCGGGCCTGCGCGGCGCCGCCCCGGAGACCGCGGCCTGGCTCGGCATGGTCGCTTACGCCCGCCACGTCTTCACCGAGTACGATTCCCTCCTGGAGGAGGGCTACGACCAGGACAGCGCCCGCCACTTCATCCTCGACGACCTCAACGCGGTGCTCGCCGAGTGGGGGGTGCGGCGGCGCATCGGCGGGGATGAGGAGACCTCCGAGGGCGAGCCGGCGTGACCGTTCCTATATGAACGGTCACATGCCCCCCGACTGCAAAGCCCGATGACCGCCCCGATCGCCGACGTCCTGATCCCGCTCGCCCTCGACCAGGCCTACAGCTACGCCGTGCCGCCCGAGCTCACCCTCGCGGAGGGCGACGTGGTGCAGGTGCCGCTCGGGCCGCGGGAGACCGTGGGGGTGGTGTGGTCCCTGCGCGACGGCGCCGGCTCGAACCTGCGGCGCGTCACCGGCCGGATCGGCGTCGAGGCTTTGAGCCCGGCGCTCCGCCGCCTCGTCGAGTGGATCGCCCGCTACACCCTGGCGCCGAAGGGCTCGGCCCTCGCCATGGCCTTGCGCTTGCCGGAGGAGAGCCGCACCGAGACCGCGAAGGTCGGCGTGCGGGCGACCGGGATGCCGCCGAGCCGGATGACCCCGGCCCGGGCCAAGGTGGTGGCGGTGGCGGCCGACGGCGTGGTGCGGGGCAAGCGGGCGCTCAGCCTCGAGGCCGGGGTCAGCGCAGGCGTGGTCGACGGGCTCATCGACGACGGCGTGCTGGAGACCGTGGCGCTGGCACCCGAGCGCGTCGCCGAGCCGCCCGATCCCGACCACCCGCACGACGCCCTCTCCGGGCCCCAGGCCGAGGCGGCCCGCGCGCTGATCGCCACGCTGACCGCGCCGCCGCCCGGCGGAGGCGACGCGGGGGAGGGCGGCGTGACGCTCCTCGAAGGCGTGACCGGATCGGGCAAGACGGAGGTCTATTTCGAGGTCGTGGCCGAGGCCCTGCGCCGGGGCGTGCAATCCCTGGTGCTGATGCCGGAGATCGCGCTCACCGCCCAATTCCTCGACCGCTTCGCCAAGCGCTTTGGTGTCCGGCCCGCCGCCTGGCATTCCGGGATCGGCGGGCGGCGGCGCGAGCGGATCCGGGCCGGGGTGGCGTCGGGCGAGGTGCAGGTGGTGGTGGGCGCCCGCTCGGCCCTGTTCCTGCCGTTCCGAAAGCTCGGCCTGATCGTCGTCGACGAGGAGCACGAGGGCGCCTACAAGCAGGATGACGGCGTCTGCTACCACGCCCGCGACATGGCGGTGGTGCGCGGTAAGCTCGAGAACGCCGCCGTGGTGCTGGCCTCGGCCACGCCCGCGATCGAGACCCGGGTCAATGCCGAGCGCGGCCGCTACCGCCGGGTGGTGATGCCCGAGCGCTTCGGCGGACGGCGCCTGCCGGAGATCCGCGCCATCGACATGCGGGGCGAGAAGGTGCCGCGCGGGCGATACCTGTCGCCGAGCCTGGTCTCGGCCATCGCCGAGACCAATGCCCGGGACGAGCAGGCGCTCCTGTTCCTCAACCGCCGCGGCTACGCGCCCCTCACCCTGTGCCGGGCCTGCGGCCACCGCTACCAATGCCCGAACTGCTCGACCTGGCTCGTCGAGCACCGCTTCCGCCGGGCGCTGGTCTGCCACCATTGCGGCCATGCCGAGCGGCGGCCCGAGGCCTGCACCGAGTGCGGCACCTTCGACAACCTCACTGCCTGCGGGCCGGGTGTCGAGCGCATCGCCGAGGAGGTCTCCGCCACCTTCCCGGACAAGCGCGTGATCGTGCTGTCGAGCGACTTTCCCGGCGGGGCCGAGCGGCTGCGGGCCGAGCTCCAGACCGTGGCCGAGGGCGGCTGCGACATCGTCGTCGGCACCCAGCTCGTCGCCAAGGGGCACAACTTCCCGCACCTGACGCTGGTCGGCGTGCTCGACGCCGATATCGGTCTGACCTCCGGCGATCCCCGCGCCGCCGAGCGCACCTTCCAGCTACTCCAGCAGGTCACGGGCCGGGCCGGCCGCGGCGAGAAGCCGGGTCGGGCCCTGGTCCAGACCTACCAGCCCGAGCACCCGGTGATCTCGGCCCTCATCTCGGGCGATGCCGAGCGCTTCTACGCCGAGGAGACGGCGGCGCGCGAGGTCGCCGGCCTGCCGCCCTTCGGGCGCCTCGCGGCGCTCGTCATCTCCTGCACCGATCGCGAGGCCGCCGAAGCCCATGGCCGGGCGCTCGCCCGCGTCGCCGAGCCGCCGCCCGGCGTGATGGTGCTCGGCCCCGCCGAGGCGCCGCTGGCCCTGGTGCGCGGCCGCTACCGCTTCCGCCTCCTGGTCAAGACCGAGCGCGAGATCGACCTCCAGGGTTACCTGCGCGACTGGCTCGCCCGGGGGCCGAAAGTGCGGGGCAATCTCAGGGTCGGAATCGACGTCGATCCGCAGAGCTTCCTCTGAGGCGAGCGGCGTCGGCGGTCCCGGTCCCCTCGCTAGAAATGGCTGAACGAGCCGGCGCGGAAGCCGCGCGCCGCGCCCTCGGCTCCGCGGAAGACCGGCGGGGCGCTGCCCTCCGTCACCGTGCCGATCGCGGTGAGCGGCACGCCGGCCCGCGCAGCCGCCTCCTGCAGGGCCGGGACCTGCGCCGGATCGGCGGCGCAGAGGATCTCGTAATCGTCGCCCCCGGTGAGCGCGATGTCGAGGAGGTCGGGCTTCACCGCCAGCGCCGCCCGGGCCGCGTCGGAGAGCGGCACCGCGTCGATCGCGATCTCGGCGCTCAGGTCGGCCGACCGCATCATCTTGGCGATGTCGCCGACGAGCCCGTCCGACACGTCCATCGCCGCGCGGGCATGGGCCCGCAAGGCCGGCGCGAGGGCGAGGCGGGCCTGCGGATGCAGGTAGCGGTCGACGAGGGCGGTGCGGGCCGGGAAGGACAGGGACTCGCCCCAGGACGCGGCGGGCTTCTGCCGGAGCCGGAGGCCGAGCGCCGCGTCGCCGATGCTGCCCGAGACGAGGAGCCGGTCGCCGACCCTCGCCGCGCTTCGCCGCACCATGGTGCCGGAGGGAACCTCGCCGAGGGCGGTGATGCCCAGCAGCGTGGGGCCGGCCGCCCGCACGGTGTCGCCGCCCAGAAGCGGGCAGCTCGCCAGGGCCGCGGCCTCGCTCAGGCCGGTGCAGAACTCGGCGAGCCAGGATTCGTCCCACTCGTCCGACAGGGCGAGCGTCAGCAGGAAGCCCCGCGGCTCCGCCCCCTTGGCGGCGAGATCGGACAGGTTCACGCCGAGCGCCTTGCAGGCGATCGAGGCCGGCGGGTCGTCGGGGAAGTAGTGCACGCCGGCCACCACCGCGTCGGTGGTGAGCACGAGGTCGTGGCCCGGGCTCGGCGTCAGCAGGGCGGCGTCGTCGCGCAAGCCCAGCCCGCCGGCGCCGGCGAGCGGCGCGAAGTAGCGGGCGATCAGCTCGTCTTCCGTGGGGCGGGGCAGATCGGGGCGTGCCATCGCGGGGGCGGTCTCGCGGCGAGGGACGGGGTGGCGGGCGACGCCGTTCCCGGCCCGAACCTCAGCCGACAGCTAGACCCGTGGCCGGGGCGTCGCAATGATCGAATGACGACAGACGAGGATTTTCCGTGCGCTCGCACCATCCTGCCTAATCCGAAGGATCAGGCCGAAGATCCGGGATGGTCCCGCCTCACCCGGCCCGCGAGCCCTTGTTGAAATCGTCCGGGCGCACCGCGCGGCCGACCTTGTCGAGCACCGCGTTGACGAGGCCCGGCTCCTCGCCCTCGTAGAAGCTGTGGGCGACGTCGACGTATTCGGAGATCGCGACCTTCACCGGCACGTCGCGGCGGAACATCACCTCGTAGGCGCCGGCCCGCAGGATCGCGCGGACCACCGCTTCGAGCCGGCGCAGGGGCCAACCGGCGGCGAGCGCCGCGTCGAGGCGCTGGTCGATCGCCCGCTGCTCCTCGACGGTGCCGCGCAGGAGGTCGCGGAAGAACGCGGTCTCGGCCGGCGGGTGCTCGACCTCGTCGATCACCTGGCCGATCCAGAACGCCTCGAACTCGGCGAGGGCGTCGATCACGCCCTTGCCGGAGATCTCCATCTCGTAGAGGGCCTGGACCACCGCGAGGCGGGCGCCGCTGCGCTCGGCGGGCTTCATCTCACTCGGTCTCCGTGCGGCGGGGGGTGAAGCCGATGGTGCGGTCCTGGCGGCCCGCGTCTTGCGCCCGGCGCAGGGCCAGCACCGCGAGCGCCGCTTCCGCCGCGCCGCCGCCCTTGTTCATCTCCGCGACCCGGGCGCGGGCCTGGGCCTGGGCCTCGGTCTCGACCGTCAGGATGCCGTTGCCGAGCGGCAGGCGGAGCATGACGGAGAGGTCCATCAGGGCCCGGGCGCTCTCGCCGGCGACGATGTCGTAGTGGCCGGTCTCGCCGCGGATCACGCAGCCGAGCGCCACCACGGCGTCGTAGGGCTTGTGGGCGCGGGCGGCGGCCTCGAGCAGGATCGCCACGGTCTGCGGGATCTCCAGCGCGCCCGGCACGGTGACGACCACCGCCTCGGCGCCGGACGCCGCGATCGCGGCCGTCGCGCCGGCGAGGAGCTCGTCGGCGATGTCCTCGTAGTAGCGGGCCTCGACGACGAGCACCCGGGCTCCGGTGAGCTGGGGGCGGTCGGCTCCGCTGTCGCGGCGTGGCGTGACCATGGCGAACTTCTGCATCTCGAACGGGCACCGGCTCCCGCGCGGCCGCGACGCGGCCTCGCTGCGGTGCATCACCGGTGGGGGAGGGGAGCACTAGACCAGAAGAGGCCGGTCCCACAAGTCCGCGGGCCTCCGCGGATCGTCACTCCTTGCCAACCGGGAACAATCCGGTCATCCCGGGCGCCAGAGCCGGGCCATCGCAACCCGGCCGCACCGGATCCTTGAACAACGACCGGCCGGGAGGACAAATCCGTGACGACCGATATCGAAGCCCGCACGATCAAGCGCGTCAGCTGGCGCCTGATCCCGTTCCTGATCGTCTGCTACTTCATCGCCTATCTCGACCGCGTCAATGTCGGGTTCGCCTCGCTGACGATGAACCGGGATCTCGGCATCTCGGCCACCGCCTACGGCCTCGGTGCCGGTTTGTTCTTCATCACCTACTTCATCTTCGAGGTGCCGTCGAACCTGGCCCTGGAAAAGTTCGGCGCGCGGCGCTGGATCGCCCGCATCATGCTGAGCTGGGGCGTGATCTCCGGCGGCATGGCCTTCATCGGCGGCGAGACCAGCTTCTACATCATGCGCCTGCTCCTCGGCGCGGCCGAGGCCGGCTTCTTCCCGGGCATCATCTTCTACCTGACCTTGTGGTTCCCGGCGGCCTACCGCGCCCGCATCGTCTCGCTGTTCATGGTGGCGATCCCGCTCTCGAGCGTCATCGGCTCGCCGATCTCGGGCCTGCTGCTCGAGCTCGACGGCGCGCTCGGCTTCAAGGGCTGGCAGTGGCTCTACGTGATCGAGGCGCTGCCGGCGATCGTGCTCTCGGTGATGACCTACTTCTACCTCACCGACCGTCCGGCCGACGCGAAGTGGCTCGCCCCCGACGAGCGCGCCTGGCTCGAGCGGACGCTCGCCGCGGAGGCCGCCCGCAACCCGCGCCAGGGGCACGTGCCGCTCACCCAGGAGATCCTCAACCCGCGGGTGCTCGCCATCGCGGTGGTGTATTTCGGCGCGGTCGCGCTGCTCTACGCCTTCGGCTTCTTCCTGCCGCAGATCTTCAAGGCCTTCGGGCTCACCAATGCCCAGACCGGCTTCGTGATGGTCATCCCGTACGCCGTCGGGACGGTGGGCATGCTGTGGTGGGGCCGGCGCTCGGACGCCAGAGGCGAGCGGCGCTACCACCTCGCCGCGGCGCTCGCCTGCGCGTCGGTCTGCACCATCGGGGCGGCCCTCGTCGGCGATCCGATCGTCAAGGTGATCCTGTTCTCCGGCGCGGCCCTCGGCATCTTCGGGGCGCTCCCGATCACCTGGACGCTGCCGACCGAGACCCTCTCGGGCGCGGCCGCCGCCGGCGCGATCGCGGTGGTGAACTCGATCGGCAACCTGTCGGGCTTCGTCGCTCCCTACGCCGTCGGCGCGATCAAGGACTGGACCGGCAGCTTCACCGGCGGCCTCCTGCTGATCGCCTGCGCTGGCATCGTCGGCATGATCACCGTGCTGCGCCTGAGCCATAGCAGCGCAGCCGCGGGCACCGGCCGCGTCGGTGCCCCCGCCGAGTAGGCTCTCGGCCACGCACCGGGACGGCCCGGCGGCCGGTCCCGGTGCATCGCAACACACTCCCTGGAAATCTGGAATTCCTCTGGATCGGGGCGCCTTTTCGCCCTTTATTCCGAGGCTTGACCGTGCAACAGAGCTAGCCGCGCGGCGACGCCCGGTCGCATTGCCGCCACGCGTGGGGAGGTGCTTCGGTCCGCCAGGATCGGGGACGACAAACCCCGCCGACCCTTCCCGCGGGCCTCGACGCCCTGTGAAGAAGAAGATCTGGGTGCCGCGCGAGCGGCGGCCCGCCGTCAACGATTTTCGGGAGAGCCGGAACTTGGCCACCACCGTCGCCCCATCCGACGCCGCGCATCCCCACGGGACGACCCGCCGGGACTTCCTGTTCCTCGCCACCGGCGCGGGCGCCGTGGTCGGGGCCGCGGCCCTGGCCTGGCCCTTCGTCGCCTCGATGGCTCCCGATGCCGAGACGATCGCCGCCGGCGCCCCCATCGACGTCGACCTCACGCCGATCGCCGACGGTCAGATCGTCAACGTGTTCTGGCGCGGCAAGCTGATCTTCGTGCGCCACCTCACCGAGAAGGAGGTCGCCGACATGAAGGCGGTCGCCCCGGCGAGCATGATCGACCCGGCGCCGTTCCTCGGCCGCGTCAAGGACGGTCACGAGCGCTGGCTCGTGGCCTACGGCAACTGCACCCATCTCGGCTGCGTGCCGATCGCCAACGCCAACGGCCACGAGGGCTGGGGCTGCCCCTGCCACGGCTCGCAATTCGACGCGGTCGGCCGCGTGACCCGCGGCCCGGCCCCGATCAACCTGCCGATTCCGCCCTACGCCTTCCAGGGCGACACCAAGGTCCGCATCGGCGAAGGCGCCACCGCCTGATTCTCCGCCAATCGTGAAGCAACGCCAGACGCGGGCTGCCCCATGAGCGCACACGCCACAACCTACGTTCCCAAGAGCCGCTTCGCGAAGTGGTTCGAGGCCCGGCTGCCGATCGCAGGCCTGGTCCATTCCTCGTTCATCGCCTTCCCGGTGCCGCGCAACCTGAACTACTTCTGGACGTTCGGCGCCATCCTGATGGCGATGCTGGGCTCGCAGATCATCACCGGCGTCTGGCTGGCGATGCACTACCAGCCCTCGGCGACCGAGGCGTTCAACTCCGTCGAGCACATCATGCGCGACGTGAACTACGGCTGGCTCCTGCGCTACATGCACGCCAACGGCGCCTCGATGTTCTTCATCGCGGTCTACGTGCACATGTTCCGCAACCTCTATTACGGGTCGTACAAGGCCCCGCGCGAGGTGCTCTACATCCTCGGCGTGATCATCTACCTCCTGATGATGGCGACCGCGTTCCTCGGCTACACCCTGCCGTGGGGCCAGATGTCGTTCTGGGGCGCCACCGTCATCACCAACATCCTGGCGGCGATCCCGATCGTCGGCGACACGATCCAGAGCCTGCTCTGGGGCGGCTATTCGGTCGGCAACCCGACCATCAACCGCTTCTTCTCGCTGCACTACCTGCTGCCGTTCATGATCGCCGGCGTCGTCGTCCTGCACGTCTGGGCGCTGCACGTCACCGGCCAGAACAACCCCACCGGCATCCCGATCAAGTCGGGCAAGGACGCCGTGCCCTTCACCCCCTACGCGACCATCAAGGACGTGTTCGCGGTGGTGGTGTTCTTCGTCTTCTTCGCCTACTGGATCTTCCTGCAGCCGAACTACCTCGGCCACGCCGACAACTACATCCCGGCGAACCCCGCCGTGACGCCGGCGCACATCGTGCCCGAGTGGTACTTCCTGCCCTTCTACGCCATCCTGCGCGCGGTGCCGGACAAGCTCGGCGGCGTGATCCTGATGTTCGGCGCGGTGATCATCCTGGCGCTCGCGCCATGGCTCGACACCTCGCGGGTCCGCTCGGCCAACTACCGGCCGATCTACCGCCAGTTCTTCTGGGTCTTCATCTTCTGCTGCTTCCTGCTCGGCTGGCTCGGCTCGAAGCCCCCGGAGGGCGGCTACGTGCTCGCCTCGCGCATCGCCACCTTCTACTACTTCGCCCACTTCCTGATCGTGATGCCGCTGGTCGGCCTGTTCGAGACGCCGAAGCCCCTGCCGGGCTCGATCCTCGAGAGCGTCACCGGCCCGGGCAAGCAGGTCGGCTCCTCCGGCATGCCGGCCGGCGCCGCCGCCGCGCCCCCGACCAAGGGCTGAGAACTCCCTCGGAGAGCGGATGTCGCAAGGCATCCGCTCTCCCACGATCACGACAAAGCACTAACGACGCCGCAAGGGGCATCGAGGGGAATGATCAGAACACGCGCTCTCGGGACACGCGCTCTCTTGGCCGCCGCTGTCGCCGCCTTCCTGTCGGCCGGCGCCGCCTCGGCCGAGGACCACGGGCCGCTGCCCCACCGCGAGAAGTGGACCTTCTCGGGAATGTTCGGCACCTTCGACCAGGCGCAGCTGCAGCGCGGCTTCCAGGTCTACCGCGAGGTCTGCTCGAACTGCCACAGCCTGCACTACGTCCGCTTCCGCAACCTGGAAGAGGAGGGCGGGCCCGACTTCTCCGCCGCCCAGGTCAAGGCGCTGGCGGCCGAGTACAAGGTCAAGGACGGCCCGAACGATTCCGGCGACATGTTCGAGCGGCCCGGCCGCCCGGCGGACAAGTTCCCGTCGCCGTTCCCGAACGATCAGGCCGCGGCCGCCGCCAATGGCGGCAAGGCGCCGCCGGACCTGTCGCTGATGGCCAAGGCCCGCACCTTCGCCCGCGGCGGCCTGTGGTTCATCATCGATTGGCTGCCCTTCATCGGCTACACCGAGCAGGGTCCGGACTACATCCACGCCCTCCTCAACGGCTACAAGGAAGAGCCGCCGAAGGGCGTGACCGTGCCGGAGGGCGGGCACTACAACGAGTTCTATCCGGGTAACGTCATCGCGATGCCCAAGCCCCTCAGCGACGGTCAGGTGACCTACGCCAAGGGCGCCGACGGCAAGCCGGTCGTACCGGAGACGGTCGACCAGTACTCGCGCGACATCACAGCCTTCCTGATGTGGACGGCCGAGCCGCACCTCCTGGCGCGCAAGTCGCTGGGCCTGCGGGCGATGCTGTTCCTGCTCGTCCTGGCCGGCCTGCTCTACTACGTGAAGAAGAAGATCTGGTCGGACGTCGGCGGCGAGACGCACGGGCTGCAGCCCGAGCTGCACAAGACCAGCTGACCTTCGAATTCGAACCTACCCGAGGCCCCGCAAGGGGCCTCTTTCGTTAGAGGAGAACTCCATGGTCAAGGCCGTGCTCGGAGTGATCGGCGGGTCGGGCGTCTACGACCTGCCCGGGCTGGAGGACGTGCGCGAGGAGCGGATCACCTCGCCCTGGGGCGAGCCGTCGGACTCGCTCCGCATCGGCCGGATCGGCGAGACCGAGGTGGTGTTCCTGGCGCGTCACGGTCGCGGCCACCGGCTCTCGCCGTCCGGCATCGACTACCGGGCCAACATCGACGTGCTCAAGCGCGCCGGCGTCACCGACATCGTGGCGCTCTCGGCCTGCGGCTCGTTCCGGCAGGAGCTCTATCCGGGCCTGTTCGTCCTCGTCGACCAGTTCGTCGACCGCACGGTCGGCCGCACCTCGTCGTTCTTCGGCAATGGCTGCGTCGCCCACGTCTCGATGGCCCATCCGGTCGGCCCGGGGCTCCAGGCCCGCATCCTGGCCGCCGCCGAGGCCGAGGAGATCGCGGTCCGGAAGGGCGGCACCTATGTCTGCATGGAAGGCCCGCAATTCTCGTCCTACGCCGAGTCGCTCAATTACAAGGCGCAGGGCTACGACGTGATCGGCATGACCAACATGCCGGAGGCCAAGCTCGCCCGCGAGGCCGAGATCACCTATGCGACGATCGCGATGGTGACGGACTTCGATTGCTGGCACCCGGAGCACGGCGCCGTCGACGTCGCCTCCGTGGTGGCGGTGGCCCGCGCCAACGCCTCGAAGGCCGCGCGCCTGGTGAGCCGTCTCGCCCGCGATTTCCCGGCCGAGCGCGAGCCCTGCCCGGCGGGTTCCGACCGGGCCCTCGACGGCGCGATCATGACCGCGCCGACCCACCGCGACCCGGCGCTGATGGCCAAGCTCGATGCGGTCTGCGCGCGGGTGATGGCGGACGTGTGAGAATCGACGGCCGTGAATGTGATGTGAGGAGTATCCCGATCAAAGGGCGCTCCTCGCGTTTCCTCAGCGCTTGGGCTTTTCGGACTGCTGCGCTTCTACGTAGCTCCGTAATACCGCGTTCATCCGAGCGGAATAATCAGCGCCGCCGCGCTGGAAGAATTCGACCACTTCCTTGTCGAAAGTCGCATGAATCACAATCTTGTTGGCTGGTGCATAAATATTTGCATTCGCCCAGTAATCCTCATCCGTGGCGGGATTTTCTTCATCTTCGGCGGCAATGCGCTCGATTTCGTCCTCGGACATCGCGCGGAGAGTGGCCCAGTCCGTGCGGCCAGTCGCTGCCTTAGCTGCTTTGCTGCTTGGCATAGTACGCCCTCCGTTCCTTTCGACTTGCAACACGGGCCGAGATAATCCTGTTCTTCGGCGGTCGCGGCGTGAACGTGATGTTCAGGAGTACCCCACGAAGTTCGGCGAGCATGTTGAATCGCCGTTCGCCGTAGGCATGCCTGATATCCTCGGTCACGAGTGCGAAACGGCCGTCGAAGGCTTCTTCCAAGTCGGCGAAATCGATCCCACGCTCCTCGAGGTTGCGCGCGTTCTTGGCGTCGGCCCATTCCGTTGTTTCATTCTCGCCCATCGTCACATCGGTAGGATTATGGCCACGCGAAGAGGCGAAAGCCAGCGGGCGATCGTAGGGCCGCGACCCCGTGGCCGCATGGCCTGTCCGTCCTCATTCAGGCGCCCGGCGCGTCTCCGTTGGAACTCGCTCCATTCTCCCTCCCAATGGTGCAGGGGTCAAAGCCCGCATCTCCCCTGGCGTTTCCGCGGACTGCCTTTTAACAAGGCAGCCCGTTTCCGTTGGCAACCAGTTCTGGCGATGACCGATTCCTCCCTCCGCACCGGCCGCGTCGACCGGCGCACCGCCGAGACCGACGTCAGCGTCGCGCTCACCCTCGACGGCACCGGCAAAGCCAGCATCGCGACGGGAGTTGGCTTCCTCGACCACATGCTGGAGCTGCTCGCCCGCCACGCCCTGTTCGACCTCGAGATCAAGGTGACGGGCGACCTTCACGTCGACCAGCACCATACCACCGAGGATTGCGGCATCGCGCTCGGCCAGGCCTTCGCCCAGGCGCTGGGCGACAAGCGCGGCATCCGCCGCTACGCCGACCTGCATCTGCCCATGGACGAGGCACTGACCCGGGTCGCCGTCGATATCTCCGGTCGGCCGTTCCTGGTGTTCCGCACCGACTTCGCCCGGGAGAAGATCGGCGTCTTCGACACCGAGCTGGTGCGCGAGTGGTTCCAGGCCTTCGCGATGAATGCCGGGATCACGCTGCACGTCGAGACGCTGTACGGCGACAACCAGCACCATATCGCCGAGAGCTGCTACAAGGGGCTGGCACGTGCCTTGCGGCACGCCGTCGAGGTCGATCCCCGAGAGGGCGGCCGGGTGCCATCGACCAAAGGCTCGCTCTAAAGCCCTCATGCCGCAACGACGGATCCCGGGGGGAACCGGATGACCACCTACACCCTGCACGTCCCCGACGAGGTCGATCCCGGCGAGCCGGAGGCCTTGGACCGCGCCAAGCTGGTGCCGGACGCCTTCGTCTGGCCGGCCTTCTGGTTCTCCGCCCTCTGGTTCTTCTGGCACCGGCTCTGGCTCGCCGGCCTCGTCGTGCTGGCGGCCGAGGTCGTGGTCTGGGTCGCCGGCCTCGTCCTGGGGTTGCATCCGGTGGCGGGCTTCGCGATCGCGCTGCTCCTGTCGTGGCTCATCGGGCTCGAGGCCTCGTCGCTGCGGCGCTGGACCTATGCCCGCACCGGCCGCCCGATCCGCGACGCGGTGACGGCCTCGGACACCAAGGAGGCCGAGGTGAAGGTCGTCGCCCGCTGGCTGCGGGAGGAGGGCGCTCGCCTCGGCACCACCGCCCCCCGGCCGGCGACCCCGGCGAATACCCGCGCCGAGAGCCCGGCCCTCGGCTTCTTCCCGGAGGCGCAAGGGTCCCGGTGAGCGCCGCAACCACCCAGACGGCCGCCCCGTCGACCCGAAGACCCGCGACCCGGGAGGATCTCCGTTGAGCGCGGACACAGTCGCCATCATCGATTACGGCTCCGGCAACCTGCACTCGGCCGCCAAGGCCTTCGAGCGCGCCGCCCGCGAGACCGGAACCGGCGCCCGCATCGTCGTCACCTCCGATCCGGAGACCGTCGCCGGGGCCGACCGGGTCGTGCTGCCGGGCGTCGGCGCCTATGCCGATTGCCGGCGCGGCCTGGATGCCGTCTCCGGCATGGTCGAGGCGATGACCGAGGTGGCCCATGGCCGCGGCCGCCCGTTCCTCGGCATCTGCGTCGGCATGCAGCTGCTGGCGAGCCGCGGCCTCGAATACGAGATCACCCCCGGCCTCGGCTGGATCCCGGGCGACGTCGCCCCGATCACGCCGGCGGATCCGAGCCTGAAGGTGCCGCATATGGGCTGGAACACGCTCCAGGAGCGCTCAGCCCACCCCCTGCTCGACGGCATCCCGACCGGGCCGGACGGGCTGCACGCCTATTTCGTGCACAGCTACGCCCTCGCGGCGGCCGAGCCCGGCGACGTGGTGGCGACCGCCGATTACGGCGGGGCGGTCACCGCCATGGTCGCCCGCGGCACCATCGCGGGCACCCAGTTCCACCCCGAGAAGAGCCAGACCCTCGGGCTTCGGCTGATCGGCAACTTCCTGCGCTGGCGGCCCTGACGGCCCGCCACCGCCTCCACGAACTCCAGCCTTGCGGTGACGACGCGTGATCCTGTTTCCGGCCATCGATCTCAAGGAAGGGCGCTGCGTCCGCCTCGTGCAGGGCGACATGGCGCAGGCCATCGTGTTCAGCGACGACCCGGCGGCGCAAGCCGGGACGTTCCAGGAGCAGGGGTTCTCCTGGCTCCACGTGGTCGATCTCGACGGCGCCTTCGCGGGCGCGCCGATGAACGCCGCGGCGGTCGACGCGATCCTCGCCGCCGTGACGATCCCGGTGCAGCTCGGCGGCGGCATCCGTGAGATGCGCACCGTCGAGGGCTGGCTCGCCAAGGGCGTCAGCCGGGTCATCATCGGCACCGCCGCCGTGAAGGACCCGACCTTCGTGCGCGAGGCCGCCCGCCGCTTCCCCGGCAAGATCGCCGTCGGCATCGACGCGAAGGACGGGCGCGTCGCGGTCGAGGGCTGGGCCAAGACCTCGACGGTGACGGCCGAGGAGCTCGGCCGCCGCTTCGAGGATGCCGGCGTCGCGGCGATCATCTACACCGACATCGCCCGCGACGGCATCCTCAAGGGGCTCAACATCCCGATGACGCTGGGCCTCGCCCAGGCGGTGAAGATCCCGGTGATCGCGTCGGGCGGCCTCGCCTCGATCGAGGACGTGCACCGCATCCTGGAGCCGGATTGCGCGGGCCTCGCCGGCGCCATCACGGGACGTGCCCTCTACGACGGCCGGATCGACCCGAAGGAGGCGCTGGCCGCCATCGCGCGGGCGAAGGCCGCGCAGGGCAGGGGCCAGCAGGCCGGCTGAGGCGGATGAGGCCGTCTCGTGATAGGATCGAGACGGCTTTCCGAAGAGGCGTGAGACAGCGTGACCGCCGCGACCCGTAAATCCAAGCCGGCTCCTGCACGGCCGGCTCCCCCGCCAGCCATGACGGCGTATGCCGACGACATTTACGGCTGGGCGATAGAGCAAGCTGCCGCTCTGCGCGCCGGTAATCTGTCAGTCCTCGACCGTGAAAACCTGGCCGAGGAGATCGAGAGCTTGGGCCGCTCGGAATTCAACCGCCTCGTCAGCTTCTACGCTTTGGTTCAGCTGCATATGCTGAAGTGGCAGTATCAGCCGAGCCATCGCAGCGCGAGTTGGGCCGTCTCGATCTCGACGCATCGCAAGCATGTGAACCTGACGATTGCGGACAACCCGAGCCTGAAATCGCGCCTCGACGAAGCCTTCGAGCGCGCCTACCTCCAAGCCCGGCTCAATGCCATCAACGAGACGGGGCTCGCTCCCGCGACCTTTCCGCTTGACTGCCCCTTCACGCGCGACGAGGCGATGACGCGCCCGTTCGTCTACGAGTGAGCTAGCTCCCCGTGCTCAAGACCCGCATCATCCCCTGCCTCGACGTCAAGGACGGCCGCGTCGTCAAGGGCGTGCAGTTCCTCGAGCTGCGCGACGCCGGCGACCCGGTCGAGGCCGCCAAGGCCTACGACCGCGCCGGGGCCGACGAGCTCTGCTTCCTCGACATCACGGCGAGCCACGAGGACCGGGGCATCCTGCTCGACGCGGTGAGCCGCACGGCGGAGGCCTGCTTCATGCCGCTCACCGTCGGCGGCGGAGTGCGCAAGGTCGAGGACATCCGCACCCTGCTGCTGGCCGGGGCCGACAAGGTCTCGATCAACACCGCGGCGGTGAACGATCCGGACCTGGTGGCGCGGGCGGCGGAGAAGTTCGGCGCGCAATGCATCGTGGTGGCGATCGACGCCAAGCGGGTCTCGGGGGATGGCGAGCCCCCCCGCTGGGAGATCTTCACCCATGGCGGCCGGAAGCCGACCGGGATCGACGCGATCGACTTCGCCCGCCTCGTGGCGGCGAAGGGAGCCGGCGAGCTGCTCGTCACCTCGATGGACCGCGACGGCATGCGCTCGGGCTACGATATCGGGCTCACCCGGGCGATCAGCGACGCGGTCAACGTGCCGGTGATCGCGTCCGGCGGCGTCGGCGGCCTCGACGACCTCGTGGCCGGCGTGCGCGACGGTGGCGCGAGCGCGGTGCTGGCCGCCTCGATCTTCCATTTCGGCCAGCACACCGTGGGGGAGGCCAAGGCCCACATGGCGGCGGCGGGCCTCGCCATGCGGCTCGACCCCACGCCCTGACCTATCGGCAATCACTACGGGAAATGCGGCCGAACAGCGCTTGACCGCCCGGCACGGCCGGCCCCAGGGTTCATCCGGAAATACCTTTTGGCAGCCGCATGACCACCTTCACCCTCGCCGACCTCGACCGCATCGTCCGCGAGCGCGCTGCGGCCTCGCCGGAAGAATCCTACACCGCCAAGCTCGTCGCAGGCGGGCCGGCGCGTCCGGCGAAGAAGCTCGGAGAGGAGGCGGTCGAGGCCGTGATCGCCGCGGTGCAGGGCGACCGCGACGGGCTGACGGCGGAGGCCGCCGACGTGCTCTATCACCTGCTGGTGGTGCTGCGGGCGGCCGACGTGCCGTTGGAGGCGGTGATGGCGGAGCTGGAGCGGCGCACGGCCCAGAGCGGCATCGCCGAGAAGGCGTCGAGGAGGCCCGCATGACCGACGCCAGCATGACCGAGGCAGGCCCGAACGGCGCGAGCCCGGCGCCGACCCTCGGCGCGGCGCAGCTGGCGGCGAGCCTCGACGAGGCGACCGACCACCTCTCGCCCTACCGGGTCTTCTCCCGCGAGGAATGGGCCCACCTGCGCGCCGACACGCCGCTCACCCTCACGGCCGAGGACGTGATGCGGCTGCAATCGCTGAACGACCCGATCTCGCTCGAGGAGGTCATCGCGATCTACCTGCCGCTGTCGCGGCTGCTCTCGCTCTACGTCGCGGCGACGCAGGGGCTGTTCAAGGCGACCC
The DNA here is from genome assembly GCF_003173775.1 of Methylobacterium sp. 17Sr1-1. Taxonomy (NCBI): domain Bacteria; kingdom Pseudomonadati; phylum Pseudomonadota; class Alphaproteobacteria; order Hyphomicrobiales; family Methylobacteriaceae; genus Methylobacterium; species Methylobacterium sp. 17Sr1-1. The sequence goes on from NZ_CP029552.1 coordinate 799,427, forward strand.
AGCGCTTCCTCCTCGCCGAGCGGGAGGTGAAGGTGCCCTACATCATCGGGGTCGCCGGCTCGGTGGCGGTCGGCAAGTCGACCACCGCCCGGGTGCTCAAGGCGCTGCTCGCCCGTTGGCCCAACACCCCGAAGGTCGACCTCGTCACCACCGACGGGTTCCTGCTCCCCAATGCCGAGCTGAACCGCCTCGGCCTGATGGAGCGCAAGGGCTTTCCGGAAAGCTACGACAGCCCGACGCTGCTGCGCTTCCTCGCCGACATCAAGGCCGGCAAGCGCCACGTCGCGGCGCCGCTCTACTCCCACCTCGTCTACGACGTGGTACCGGGGGAGAATACGGTGGTCGACCGGCCCGACATCCTGATCGTCGAGGGGCTGAACGTGCTCCAGCCCGCCCGCCTGCCGCGGGACGGCACGGCGATTCCCTTCGTCTCGGATTTCTTCGACTTCTCGGTCTATCTCGACGCACACGAGGACGACCTGCACCGCTGGTACGTCAACCGCTTCCTGCGCCTGCGCAACACCGCCTTCCGCGATCCGCTCTCGTATTTCCGTAAATACGCGGAGATCTCCGAGGACGAGGCGCTGAACATCGCCGACGGCCTGTGGAACCGCATCAATCTCCTGAACCTGCGCGACAACATCGTGCCGACACGCCAGCGCGCCAGCCTGATCCTCGCCAAGGGTGCGAGCCACCGCATCGAGAGCGTGGCGTTGCGGCGATTGTGAGCACCTGTCCGACCGTCTGGACAGATCATCCCGACGGCATCGATATTCTCTGCGTCACCCCGGGGCCGCATAGCGGAACCCGGGATCCATGACCGCTGAGGTGCCAGGACGAGGTGCAACGCGATCCGTGGTGGAGGTGAAGGCGCCGACCGAAGCGAAGGGCGGGCGGGACCTGCTCAAGCCGCTCGCGACGAGTCCCGGCGACCAGGCGTTCCGGCCGATCGAGGCGGGCAATTGTCCGTACGCCGGCAAGGTGCGACAGGCGGCCACTCCCGGCACGACAAGAACGCGCCCACGCCAAGTTCGAAGGTGGAGGTGACCGGCGTGGGCGCGTGCCCGTCGAGGGGCAGTCCGCCGATCCTATACCAGTTCGACTATACCGCCATCACCCCTTTGGCCGTCTTGCCTTTCGCAGATCCACCCTCGTTCGAAGGGCACGGCCGCCCTCACGCCTCGTCCCCGGCTAGCGGATAGGCTGCCTCGACCACGTAAGGCCCGCCGCCGACCGAGTCGCGCGCCGAGTACAGGGCGACCCGGTGCGCCGTGAACGAAACCTGCGGGAAGACAGGCTGCATGGCCAGGTACCGTGCCACCCCGTCCGGGCCGGCATTGCGCTTGAGCCGGGCCAGGGTGACGTGCGGCGTGAAGCGTCGCGTGTCGGGGGCGATACCGAGCTGACGCAGGATGCGCTCGTGATCGGCCTGCAAATCGGCAAGGTCGTCGTCCGGCACGACGCGGGCGAAGAGCGCGTGCGGCTTCTCGCCACCGAACACCGCCAGTTCGTCGAGGACGAGAGTCAGGGGCGGGCGAGGCCTGATCTCGGCCAGCGCCTCGGTGATCTCCTCGGCGAGCCCGCCATCGACGTCGCCGATGAAGCGCAAGGTCACGTGGTAATCGGCGGGCTCGACCCAGCGGGCGCCCGGCAGGCCGCCCCGGAAGGTACTGAGCGCCAGCCCGGTCTCGGGTGGGACCTCGATCCCGGTGAACAGGCGCGGCATGCGGATCAGGCTCCCTTGCGCAGGCGCGTCAGGAACTCCTCGACGCTCGGCAGGATGCCGGCGACGACCCGCGCCACGCCGGCCCGGGTCGGGTGCAGGCCGTCGGCGAGGTTGAGGGCGCGGTCGCCGGCGATGCCGTCGAGGAAGAACGGGTAGAGGATCAGGCCGTAGCGCTCGGCGAGCCGCGGGAAGATCGCGTCGAAGCGCTTGACGTAGTCCGGCCCGAGATTCGGCGCCGCCCGCATGCCGGCGAGCAGGACCGGGATGCCGCGGGCCTTGAGCTTCGCGACGATCGCGTCGAGGGCCTTCTCGGTCACCGCCGGGTCGGTGCCGCGCAGCATGTCGTTGGCGCCGAGTTCCAGGATCACCCCATCGGTCCCGTCCGGCACCGACCACTCGACCCGGTCGAGCCCGCCCGTCGCGGTATCGCCGGAGACGCCCGCATTGGCGACCGTCACGGCCTGGCCCTTCGCCTTCAGGGCGGCTTCGAGCTGGACCGGGAAGGCGGCATCCGCCGGCAGGCCGTAGCCCGCCGTGAGGCTGTCGCCGAGGGCGACGAGGTTCAAGGGGCGCGGTTCGGCGCGGAGCGGCGTCACGAGCGTCATTACCAGCGAAACGATGAGAAATGCGAGCGCCGCGCGGCGGCCATCATGGCGAAGCATCGATGCGCGGCCCATATCGGGCCGGCGGGCCGCCTGTCCTGCGTAGGTCCGTCCCAACACTCAACCTCCGGCGGCGGCCCGAGCGGTCGCCGCGCTTCAAGATCGGTTCTTCCCCCATGACCGACAAGGCCACCGGACCGGCGATCGCGCTCGAGGGCGTCGATCTCAGCCTCGGCCGCGGCGCAGCCCGGGTCCATATCCTCAAGGGCATCTCTCTCGCCGTCGCCCCGGGCGAGGCGGTCGGCCTCGTCGGTCCCTCGGGCTCGGGCAAGTCGACCCTGCTGATGACCATGGCGGGGCTGGAGCGGCCGGATTCCGGGCGGGTCGTGGTCGAGGGCACCGATCTCGCCGGGCTCGACGAGGATGCGCTGGCGCGGTTCCGCGGCCGGCGCATCGGCATCGTGTTCCAGTCCTTCCACCTCGTCCCGACCATGACGGCGCTCGAGAACGTGGCACTGCCGCTCGAACTGGCGGACGCGCCCGATGCCCATGGCCGGGCGGCGCGGGAACTGGAGGCGGTCGGCCTCGGGCACCGCCTGAACCATTATCCGGCGCAGCTGTCGGGCGGCGAGCAGCAGCGCGTCGCCATCGCCCGGGCGGTGGCGCCGGAGCCGGCGATCCTGGTGGCCGACGAGCCGACCGGCAACCTCGACGAGGCGACCGGCGCGCAGATCGTCGACCTGCTGTTCTCCCTCAAGCGCGACCGCGGCGCCACGCTGGTCCTGGTCACCCACGATCCCGGCCTCGCCCGCCTGTGCGACCGCACGGTGCGGCTGCGCTCGGGGCTGATCGACACGACGGTGAGCGCGTAACCTCCCATGCACGGCAGCCTTCCCAAGATCCCCGGCGCCAAACTCCCCGGCGGGACTCCCGGCCGACCCTCGCGCCTGCCGCTCACCCTGCGCCTCGCGCTGCGCGAGCTGCGCGGGGGGCTGCGCGGCTTCACGGTGCTGCTGGCCTGCATCGCCATCGGGGTCGCCACCATCGCGGGCGTCGCCTCGCTGTCGCGCTCGCTCTCCGACGGGCTCGCCCGCGAGGGGCGAAGAATCCTCGGCGGCGACGTCACCTTCGGGCTGGTCCATCGCGAGGCGAGCCCGCAGGAAAAAGCCTTCCTGGAGGCGCGCGGCCGCGTCTCGGCGGTGGGTTTCACCCGCGCCATGGCCTCGGCCGGCGAGAAAGGCGCGGCTCTGGTCGAGCTGAAGGCGGTCGGGCCCGATTATCCTGCGGTCGGCGCCCTGACGACCGAGCCGCCGATGCCGCCCGCCGAGATCTTTTCAGCCCGCGACGGCGTCTACGGTGCGGCCGCCGATTCGGCTCTCCTCGCCCGGCTCGACCTCAAGATCGGCGACCGCCTCACCGTCGGCGGGGCCGAGATCGTGCTGCGCACGGTGCTGGTCGCCGAGCCGGACAAGATCGCCGGCGGCATCGGCTTCGGGCCGCGCCTGATGGTGTCGCTCGACGCGCTCAGGGCCACCGGCCTCGTCCAGCCCGGCAGCCTCAACCGCTTCGTCTACCGGGTGACGCTGCCGACCGGCGACGACGCGGCGGTGGAGCGGGCGATGACCGAGGCCCGGAGCGCCCTGCCGGAGGCCGGATGGGAGATCCGCTCGCGGCTCAACGCCGATCCGCGCTTCGCCCGCAGCATCGAGCGCTTCACCCAGTTCCTGACCCTCGTCGGTCTCACCGCGCTCCTCGTCGGCGGCGTCGGGGTCGCCAACGCGGTGCGGGCCTTCGTCGAGCGCAAGCGCGCCTCGATCGCGACCCTCAAGAGCCTCGGCGCCCCGGGCGGCCAGGTGGTCGGCATCTACCTGACGCAGGTGATGCTGATCGCCGGGATCGGCATTCTCGGCGGCCTCGTCGTCGGCGCCGTGCTGCCCTTCGCCCTCGATGCGGCGTTCGGGGCGCTGCTGCCGCTGCCGCTCAACCCCACCCTGGCCCCGGGCGAGCTCGTGATCGCCGCCCTCTACGGCGTGCTGACGGCGCTCGCCTTTGCGATCGGCCCGCTCGGGCGCGCCCACGACGTCGCGGTCTCGGGGCTGTTTCGCGACACCGTCGATCCCGACCGGCGCTGGCCGCGGCTGCGCTACCTCGGCGTCCTCGGCCTCGCCCTGGCCGGCCTCCTCGCCCTCGCGCTGACGACCGCCTACGACCGCGGGGTGGCGTTGATCTTCATCGTCGCGGCCGGCCTCGCCTTCGGGCTCCTGCGCCTCGTCGCCTTCGGGCTGATGGCGCTGGCACGCCGCCTGCCGCGTCCGGCCAGCGCCGCGCCGCGGCTGGCGCTGGCGAACCTCCACCGGCCCGGCGCACTGACGCCCTCGATCGTGCTGTCGCTCGGCCTCGGCATCACGCTCCTCGTCACCCTGAGCCTGATCGACGCCAACATCACCCGGACCCTGACCCGCTCGCTGCCGGCGAAGGCGCCCAGCCTGTTCTTCCTCGATATCCCGAGCCGCGACTCGGCGGCCTTCGACCAGTTCCTCGGGCGCGCGGCGCCGCGGGGCAAGATCGAGCGGGTGCCGATGATGCGCGGGCGGATCACGGCGCTCAACGGCGTGCCGGCGGCGCAGATCAAGGCCGGCGAGGACGCCGCCTGGGTGCTCGACGGCGACCGCGGCATCACCTACGCCGAGGACCTGCCCGACGGCTCGCGGATCACCGCCGGGCAGTGGTGGAAGGGCGATGACGCGAAGAAGCCGCTCGTCTCCTTCGACGACCAGCTCGCCCGCAGCCTCAACCTCAAGGTCGGCGACCAAGTCACCGTCAACGTGCTCGGGCGCAGCCTGACCGTCACCATCGCCAACCTGCGCCACGTCGAATGGCGCAACCTCGGCATCAACTTCGTGATGGTCTTCTCGCCCGGTACCTTCCGGGGGGCGCCGCACAGCGACCTCGCGACGCTGACCCTGCCCGAGGGACCGGATGCCGCCCTCGAGGCCCGGATCCTGCGCGATGCCGCGAAGGAATTCCCGGCCGTCAGCAGCGTGCGGGTGAAGGACGCCCTCGACGCGGTCAACGACCTCGTCGGCAAGCTCGTCTTCGCCATCCGCGGCGCCAGCGCGGTGGCGGTGGCGACCAGCCTGTTCGTGCTGGCCGGGGCGCTGGCCGCCGGCCATCGCGCCCGGCTCTACGACGCGGTGGTGCTCAAGACGCTCGGCGCCACGCGCGCGCGCCTGCTCGCGGCCTACACGATGGAGTACGGTGCGCTCGGACTCGCCACTGCACTCTTCGGCCTCGTCGCCGGGACGCTGGCGGGCTGGGTGATCCTCACCAAGGTCATGCATCTCGACTTCGCCCTCGACCTGTCGGGGGGGCTGCTCGCCGCGCTGCTGGCGGTCGTCGTGGCGGTCGGGCTCGGGCTCGCCGGCACGTGGCGGATCCTCGGGCAGAAGCCGGCGCAGTACCTACGAAATCTCGCGGGGTCTTAATCCGAAAATATCCCTGCGGCGTAGGGACCCTCGTATTTGGCGGGTCCGGGCCGGTTAACGCCCCGGCACCGCCCTTGTGCAGGCCGGTCGAGGCTCACATATTCCGGTCAAGGCGAGCGGACCCGCGAGGGGCCGGACGCCGATCCGACGCGTCAAGCGTCCGAGGGTCGCGTGAGAGCCTCGCACCAGGAACATCCACGCTAGAGAGCTTCCGAAGGAAACTCCCATGGCATTCGAGAACAGCCCGTTCCGGCAGGGTAACGCGAACGGCTTCGGCGGCCCCACCGGCTACGCCCAGAGCCAGGTCCAGGTCGACCAGGGCCTGCGCGCGTTCATGCTCGGCGTCTACAACAACATGATCATCGGCCTCGGCATCTCCGGGCTGGTGGCCATCGGCATCAACAAGCTCGCGGTGGCGTCGTCGCAGGCGGATGCCGTAGCGCGGATCGGCTCGATCCCGCTGACCAGCTTCGGCCGCACGCTCTACGCCACGCCCTTGATGTGGGTGATCGCGCTCGCGCCGCTCGCCTTCATCTTTCTCTTCTCGTTCCGGATGGACCGGATGTCGGCCGCGTCGGCCCGCACCACCTTCTTCGCCTTCGCGGCGGTGATGGGTGCGTCGCTCTCGACGCTGCTGCTCCGCTACACCGGCGCGAGCGTGGTCCAGGTGTTCTTCATCACGGCGGCGGCCTTCGGCGGCCTCAGCCTCTACGGCTACACCACGACCCGGAGCCTGTCGGGCATCGGCTCGTTCCTGGTGATGGGCCTGATCGGCCTCGTCATCGCCAGCCTGGTGAACATCTTCCTGGCCTCGAGCGCCCTGCAATTCGCGATCTCGGTCATCGGCGTGCTGATCTTCGCCGGCCTGACCGCGTACGACACGCAGAAGCTCAAGGAGATGTACCTCTACGGCAACTTCGACGGCGAGACCGCCGCCAAGGTGTCGGTGGTCGGCGCCCTGACGCTCTACCTCGACTTCATCAACATGTTCCAGTTCCTGCTCTCGCTGATGGGCAACCGGAACAACTAAGACCTTCGGGTCGGCGTACCGCCGCCCCGGACCGACGATCGGGAAGCCCCGGCCCTGCGGCCGGGGCTTCTTGCGTTGAACGCTCCCGTTGACGATGCGATCTCTCTGACTTAAGTCAGAGAGATGCCGACCGACGCCATCAGCCGCATCCGCCGCTTCAACCGGGCCGTGACCGCCGAGGTCGGCGCCCTCGACACCTCGTTCCTCGGCCGCGGGCGGCCGCTCGGCACCGCCCGGGTGCTCAACGCCATCGGCCATGGACGCGGCGAGGTGGGCGCCATCCGCGACTATCTCGGTCTCGATTCCGGCCTGATGAGCCGGCTCCTGCGCGGCCTGGAGGAGGAGGGGCTGGTCGTCACGCTGCCGCATCCGGACGATGCCCGCCGCCGGGTCGCCGCTCTGACCGAGGCCGGTCGGCGGGAATTCGCGGCCTACGAGGCTCTGTCGAACGACCGGGCGGAGGCGCTGCTCGCCCGCTTCCCGAAGGGCGACGAGCTGTTGCGCGCCATGGACCTCGTCGCCACGGCGCTCGGTCGCGAGCGGATCGCGGTCGAGGAGACCGACCCGCGCTCCGAGGCGGCTCTCCATTGCCTGACCGAATATTACGCCGAGCTGGGGCGCCGGCTCGCCACCGGCTTCGACGTCTCCCTCTCCCGCGACCCGGAGGCGGGCGACATGATGCGCCCGCGCGGCGTCTTCCTGGTCGCCCTGTCGGACGGACTGCCGATCGGTTGCGTCGGCCTGAAGGGCAAGGGCGGGGAGACCGCCGAGATCAAGCGCCTCTGGGTCTGCCCCTCCGCCCGCGGCCTCGGCCTCGCCCGCCGCCTGATGGAGGCCGCCGAGGCGGCGGCGCGGGAGCTCGGCATCACGACCCTGCGCCTCGATTCGAACAGCGCGCTGACCGAGGCGCTCCAGCTCTACCGCCGCACCGGCTGGGTCGAGATCGACCGCTTCAACGACGATCCGTACCCGGACTTTTTCTTTGAGAAGCGGTTATAACATAGTGGTCGATCTTCCTGATCTCGATCAAGCGCGGGATCCCCCCTCACACGGGAGAGGGAAGTAGCGCTCAACCCTTGTTTGCGCGGCTCCACCGGAGGCCGCTCGAGTTCAGCGCCGCGCACCATCGCGCCGTCTGGCCGCATCGGAGCCGGTAGGGTAGGGGTGGGCGCCACTCCCATCCCCATCACCGCATGCCGCTCAGCCCTCTCGTCGCCGTTCCCCTCGCCGCTCTCCTGTCGTCCGGACTGATCCTGGCGTTGCGGCCGCTGCTCCAGCGCTACGCCCTTGCGCGGCCGAATGCCCGCTCCAGCCACCGGATTCCGACCCCGCAGGGCGGCGGCATCGCGGTGGTGGCGGCGGCGCTGGCCGTGATGGTTCTGCTGGGAGGCGTGCCCGGAGCCGAGGTCGCGGCGCTCGCGGGGGGGACGGTCGTCCTGGGCGTTGTCGGCGCCGTCGACGACCTCCGGCCCTTGTCCGTGAGAGTGCGTCTGCCCCTCCAGGCGGCCTGCGTGGTGCTGGTTCTCACCGCCGCGGGCGGGCAGTTGGTGCCCGGCCTCCCGCTCTGGCTCGAGCGCGGTCTCGCGGTCCTGGCCGGGCTGTGGTTCGTCAACCTCACGAATTTCATGGATGGGCTCGACTGGATGACGGTGGCCGAGATGGTGCCGGTGCTCGGCGCGCTCCTGGCCTTCGGCCTCGCCGGCCGCTTGGCCGAGGACGCGACCCTTGTGGCAGCGGCGCTCCTCGGCGGACTTCTCGGCTTCGCCCCATTCAACCGGCCGGTGGCGAAGCTCTTCCTCGGCGATGTCGGCTCGCTGCCGGTCGGGCTGGTCGTCGCCTGGCTGCTCTACCGGCTCGCCGGCGAGGGCGGGCTCGCCGCCGCGATCCTGCTGCCGCTCTACTACCTCGCCGACGCGACCCTGACCCTCGGCCGCCGGGCGCTCGCCGGCGAGCCGGTCTGGCAGGCGCATCGCAGCCATTTCTACCAGCGCGCCACGACCAACGGCCGCTCCGTGCCCTTCGTGGTCGGGGCGGTCCTCGTCCTCAACCTCGCCCTGGCGCTCCTCGCCGCCGTGACCCTGATGCTGCCGGGCTGGACGATGGCCCTCCTCGCCCTGGCGCTGGGCGCTGGGCTCGTCGCCGGCCTGCTCCGGCTCTTCGCCCTGCCCGCCATCCGGAACGCCGCCGCATGACCGCTCCCCTCGTCGCCCTCACCGGCTCGACCGGCTTCATCGGCCGCCACCTCCTGGCGGCCCTGGCCGCCCGGGGCTATCGGGTGCGGGTGCTGCTGCGCCGGCCGGTGGACTTGCCGCCGGGCATCAGCGGCGCGGTGGTGGGCGACATCGCCCGGCCGCAGAACATGGCGGCGGCCCTCGCGGGCGCCGACGCCGTGGTGCACTCGGCCGGCCTCGCCCACGCGATGTCGGGCGCGCCGGAGGACGATTACCGGACCTTCAACACCGAGGCGACGCGCGGCCTCGCCCAGGCGGCAGCGAGGGCCCGGGTACGCCGCTTCGTGTTCCTGTCCTCGATCCGGGCCCAATCCGGCCCCTCCGCCGCCGGCACCCTCACCGAGGCCGACGCCCCGGCCCCGACCGACGCCTACGGCCGCTCGAAGCTCGCCGCCGAGGAGGCGCTGGCGGAGATCGACATCGATCACGTCTCGCTGCGGCCGGTGCTGGTCTACGGGCCGGGCCAGAAGGGCAACATGGCGGCGCTGATGCGGCTCGCCGCCGCTCCGTACCCGCTCCCGCTCGGGAGTCTCGCCGGACGGCGCTCCCTGGTCTCGGTCGAATCCCTGAGCGATGCGGTCGACGCGGTCCTGCGGGCGCCCGGCCCCTTGCGCCGGCCGCTGATCGTGGCCGAGGCCGAGCCCCTGCGGGTGCCGGAGATGATCGCGGCCCTACGCGCCGGTCTCGGCCGCCGGTCGGGCCTGGTGCCGGTGCCGCAGGGCCTCCTCGCTGCGGTCCTGGCGCTGACCGGGCGGGGCGAGTTGCGCGAGCGCCTGAGCGGGTCACTCGTCGCCCGTGCGGCGGGGCTGGAGGCGCTGGGATGGACCGCGCCGGTCGAGACCCGCAGCGGCCTCGAGGCCCTGGCCCGGGCCGGCGGCTGATGATCTCGAGCATTTCCGAGCGAAATGGATTCTGCGCTTCCTCCCCATTCCCGGACGACTGAAACGAAGTGGAAGGAGATCCGGGATCCAGCGCAGAAAGTCGCGAAGCGTATTTGTATCTACAACGTTGCAGCATTCGGTGCCGCTTCGCGGCACTTCTCATGCTGGATCCCGGATCTCCTTCCGCTGACGCTCCAGTCGTCCGGGAAAGGGGGAGGGGCGCAGTATCCCCTTCGCTAGAAAATGATCTAATTTCGGAACAGGCCGACGATCAGCGCGCCGAGACTCCAGATCCCGCGCGCGACCCCCGCGATCATCTCGACGAGGTCCGGCAGGTCCCACCAGGGAAACCGGTCCTTGTCCACCGGGTCGTTCTCGTGCCGGTCCTCGGTCGCCCGCTCATCCGCCACGGCTCGCCCCTCCGATCAGGACCCATGCCGCGACCGGATCACGGCGGCCGATCGGCCGCCGTGAGAGAGGATCGATCGCCCGCGGCGGGATCAATCCTCGGCGTCGTCCTCGTCGGGCTGGCGGATGCCGTAGCGATTCTCGAGGTTGACGGTGGCGCGCGGCGCCGGATCGCGCGGCGCCGCGTCGCGCGACCCTTCCGGCCCGAAGGAGCGGGGCGGGCGGGCGGGGCGGTCGCCCTGGTCGCGGCCGATGCGCGGGATCAGCTGCACGATGTCGACGAAGTCGTCGGCTTGGCGCCGCAGCTCGTCGGCGACCATCGGCGGCTGGGTCTGCACCGTCGAGACCACGGTCACCCGCACGCCGCGGCGCTGCATCGCCGCCACCAGCGGCCGGAAATCGCCGTCGCCGGAGAACAGCACCATGTGGTCGATATAGGGGCTGAGCTCCATGGCATCGATCGTCAGCTCGATGTCCATGTTGCCCTTGATCTTGCGGCGGCCGGTCGAGTCGGTGAATTCCTTCACCGGCTTGGTCACGACGCGGTAGCCGTTGTAATCGAGCCAGTCGATCAGCGGACGGATCGAGGAATATTCCTGATCCTCGACAAGGGCCGTGTAATAGAAGGCGCGGACGAGGTTCTCGCGGGCACGGAAATCGGCGAGAAGCTTGCGATAATCTATGTCGAAGCCGAGGGCCTTGGTGGTGGCGTAGATGTTGGCGCCGTCGATGAACAGGGCGCTGCGGGAAGGATTGGGCATCATTTATCCTTGGACGTGCAGTACGGCCGCACGGGAAGAATCACTTGCGAAAAAAGTCGCCATGAGCAAAGCAACTGCCCCCAGAGTATCCAGGTGGGGGCAATCAGCGCGGGTGCCGCACACCGCATGGCGAACGCAATGGTCGCAGCTAAGTATGCGCCGCCACGCCTGTCAAGCGGCGGCGCGGCAGCGCGATGGGGATGGATCGGGGGCGTCAGGCGCCCGGCAGGGCACGGCTGCCGGGCTTCACCGCGGGGATCGCGGCGAGTTCCGGCGGCAGCTGGTCGGCCGGGTAGTTCGGAATGTCGAGGGTGACGAGGGCGACGAGCGGCAGACCGAGATCGGCCTTGCCGCCGGAGCGGTCGATCAGGCAAGCCGCGCCCACCACCTCGCCGGGCTCCTCCGTCAGGGCCGCCAGGCACTCGCGCGAGGACAGGCCGGTGGTGACGATGTCCTCGACCATCACCGCGCGGGCGCCCTTCGGGATCTGGAAGCCGCGGCGCAGGGTGAAGGGCTTGCCGGGGTCGCGCTCGACGAAGATCGCCTTGGCGCCCAGCGCCCGGGCGGTCTCGTAGCCCGGCACGATGCCGCCGACCGCCGGCGAGACGACGTAGTCGACCCGGCCGTAGCGGTCGGTAATCCGCTCGGCCAGAGCGGCGCAGACCCGCGCGGTGCGCACCGGATCGGTGAAGATCGCCATCTTCTGCAGGAACACCGCGCTGTGCAGCCCGGAGGAGAGCACGAAATGGCCCTCCAGCAGGGCGCCGGCGGAGCGGAATTCGGCGAGGACGTCGTCGGAGGTCATGGCACCCTTCGGTGGTCGTCTGGAGCATTTTCCGACGAAGTGGATACCGGTTCGTCGCGGAAAATGCGGCACAATCAAAGACCTAGAGCACTTCCCGATCGCAACGCGGTTGGGAGGTGCTCTAGAGCGTCACTGAGCCGGGGCTTGTGGCAGCCTGCCTGCCCCGGTGCAATCCTGTCCGGTCACCCGGCTATCCGTTCACCCGGTCGACCCGGCTCACCACGCGCTTGGCCCGCAGCTCCGACACGATGGCGTTGAGGTGCTTCAGGTCCCAGACCGCCAGGTCGATGGTGACGTCGGTGAAGTCCTGTGTCCGGCGCTTCATCGAGATGTTGTCGATGTTGCCGTCGTGATCGGCGATCACCTGGGCGATCTGGGCGAAGCTGCCGGGCTCGTTGATCGATTGCAGGGCCAGCCGCGCGGGGAAGCGCTGGTTCGAGGCGCCGTCCACGTCCCAGCGCACGTCGAGCCAGCGGTCGGGCTCGTTGTCGAAGGCGGCGAGCGCCGGCGACTGGATCGGGTAGATGGTCACGCCCTCGCCCGGCGTCAGGATGCCGACGATCCGGTCGCCCGGCACCGCGCCGCCGTCGGGCGCGAAGCGCACCAGGAGGTCGCGGTCGAGGCCGCGGATCGGGATCGCGCCCTCCTCCGCCCCGTTGGCGGCGCCCTCCTTGGCGGGAGCCTTGCCCGGCCAGGTCAGGCGCACCGTCTGGTCCTTGTCGAGGGACAGGCGCCCGGCGCCGTTGACGTGCGGCCGGGGCTGGCCCGGGCCGGCCTGGCTCGCGGCGGCACCCCGGCGCTCGTCCTTGTAGTCGGGATAGACCGCCTTCACGACGTCGCCGGAGAACATCTCGCCCCGTCCCACCGCCGCGAACACGTCCTCGGTGGATTGTCGAGCCAGCCGCGGGAGGGCGCCGCGCAGCTTCTCGTCGGAGAAGTTCTTGCCGGCGCGTTCGAAGGCGCGGTCGAGGATCTGGCGGCCGAGTCCCGCATATTGCCGGCGCACCGCCGAGCGGGTGGCCCGCCGGATCGCGGCGCGGGCCTTGCCGGTAACGACGAGGGATTCCCAGGCCGCCGGCGGGATCTGGCCGTCGGCCCGGGCGATCTCGACCTCGTCGCCGTTCTGCAGCTCGGTCAGCAGCGGGGCGATGCGGCCGTTGATCTTGGCCCCGACCGCGGTGTTGCCGACGTCGGTATGGACCGCGTAGGCGAAGTCGATCGGCGTCGCGCCGCGGGGCAGGGCGATCAGCCGGCCCTTCGGGGTGAAGCAGAAGACCTGGTCCTGGAACAGCTCGAGCTTGGTGTGCTCCAGGAATTCCTCCGGGCTGTCGCCCTCGGCCAGGAGCTCGATGGTCCGGCGCAGCCACTGGTAGGCGCCGCTCTCGGTGGCGAGGTGCGGCGCGCCGTCCTTGTAGAGCGCGTGGGCGGCGATGCCGTACTCGCCGATCTCGTCCATCTCGGTGGTGCGGATCTGGAGCTCGACGCGCTGGCTCTTCGGCCCGATCACGGTGGTGTGGATCGACCGGTAATCGTTCTGCTTCGGGGTCGAGATGTAGTCCTTGTAGCGCCCCGGCACCATCGGCCAGGTGGTGTGGACGACGCCGAGGGCGCGGTAGCAGGTGTCGACCTCGTCGACGATCACCCGGAAGCCGAAGATGTCGGAGAGCTGCTCGAACGCGACCGACTTGCGCTCCATCTTGCTCCAGATCGAGTAGGGCCGCTTCTGCCGCCCCTTGACGGTGGCGGCGATGCCGGCATGCGCCAGCTTGGCGACGAGGTCGCGCTCGATGCTCTCGACCAGCCGCTCGGACTTGGCCGAGAGGTCGGAGAGGCGCTTGGCGATCGTGGCGTAGACGTCGGGCTTGAGGTTGACGAAGGAGAGGTCCTCCAGCTCCTCGCGCAGCTCCTGCATGCCCATGCGGCTCGCGAGCGGCGCGTAGATGTCGAGGGTCTCCTGGGCGATGCGGGCGCGCTTCTCCGCCGGCATGTGCTGCAGGGTGCGCATGTTGTGCAGCCGGTCGGCGAGCTTGACGAGCAGCACCCGCACGTCGGCGGCGATCGCGAGCAGGAGCTTGCGGAAATTCTCGCCCTGCGCCGCGCGCTTCGAGACGAGGTCCAGGCGCTTGATCTTGGTCAGCCCGTCGACGAGCTTGCCGATCTCGGGGGTGAAGACCCGGTTGATCTCGTCGAGCGTCGCGGCGGTGTCCTCGACGGTGTCGTGCAGCACCGCCGCCACGATGGTGGCGTCGTCGAGCCGAAGATCCGTGAGGATGGCTGCCACCTCGAGCGGATGGGCGAAGAAGGGATCCCCCGAGGCGCGCTTCTGCGTGCCGTGCGCCCGCATCGCGTAGACGTAGGCCCGGTTCAGCAGCCCCTCGTCGGCGCCGGGATTGTAGGCCTTGACCCGCTCGACGAGCTCGTACTGGCGCATCATCCGCCGTTGGTCTCCTTGCGCACGAAATTGCCGGCTCGCGGCCGGCGCGGGGGCGTCGCGGCGTGCCGAAAGGATCCGGTTGCGCTGAACGCCGACGACGCTTGTGGAGGTCCGATCGCCAATATCGAGCCGAACGGGCGGCCGCGCCAGCCCCTAAACGCCGCGGCAGCGCCGCTTCCATGCCGCATCGCGAAAAAGGCGACGAAAAAACCCGGCCTCGCGGCCGGGTCTCGCCGGTCTCGCGACCGGATTCGGATCGGATTGGATCCTGAGATTGGATCCTGGGGGAGGGCGCGGCCGCCCTCCCGGGACGGCTCAGTCGCCTTCCTCTTCGGTCTCGGTCGGAGGCGCGAGGTTCTCGAGGCCGCGCAGCAGGTCCTCCTCGCTCATCCGGTCGAACGTGATGTCGTCGCCGTCGCCCGAGCCTTGCGGCGCCACCGCGGCGGCGGCGGGCGAGCTGGAGAGCAGCGGCACCGTCTCGGCCTCCGGCTCGTCGACCTCGACGTACTTTTGCAGCGAGTGGATCAGCTGCTCCTTGAGGTCGTCCGGCGTGATGGTCTCGTCGGCGATCTCGCGCAGGGCCACGACCGGGTTCTTGTCGCGGTCGCGGTCGATGGTGAGCGGGGCGCCGGAGGAGAGCAGGCGGGCGCGATGGCCGGCCAGCAGCACCAGCTCGAAGCGGTTCTCGACCTTGTCGATGCAGTCCTCAACGGTGACGCGAGCCATGCGCGACCCCTTCCTTGGTCAAACGAAAATCTCGGAGTAGCCGCCTCCCTACACGAGATGCCGTTTTGCAACAAGCACGCGGTGGTGGCACGCGTGCCCCGCGTCGGCGAGGCTTGATGTTTCTGGTTGATTGCGCGGCGGCGGGCGGGCCCTCATGTCCCGCAGGGCGGCCCGGTGCCCCGGGCCGGCAGGTCGCGCGGAGCCGCGGATGAAGGAGACGACCCGATGACGAACCGTCTGAGCCGGCGCCACCTGCTCGGCTGCGGCTGCACGCTCGGCGGCGCCATCGCCGCCACTGCGGCGCTCCCGCCGGGCCTCGCCCGCGCCGCGGCGCCGTCGACGAAGCGCACCACCATGAGTCCCGACCAGGCCCTCGAGGCGATGAAGGAGGGCAACCGGCTGTTCAAGACCGACAGCCCGGTGCGTTCGGTGCAGGGCCGCGAGCGGCGCATCGAGATCGCGCTGGGCCAGACGCCGTTCTGCGTCCTCGTCAGCTGCTCGGATTCCCGCGTCTCGCCCGAGATCCTGTTCGGCCGCGGCCTCGGCGAGTTGTTCATCGTGCGCAACGCCGGCAACACCGTCGACACGACGGCGCTCGGCTCGATCGAGTACGCGGTGGCCAAGCTCGGCGTGCCGCTGGTCCTGGTGATGGGCCACAGCCGCTGCGGCGCCGTCGAGGCGGCGGTGGACGTGGTGACGAACAACACGGTCTATCCCGGTGCCATCGGCCAGATGATCGAGCCGATCGTCCCGGCGGTGCTGGGCGTGCGGAGCAAGCCCGGCGACCTCGTCGAGAACGCCGTGCGGGCGAATGTCAGCCGGGTGGTGCGGCGCCTGCGCACCGCCTCCGAGCCGGAACTGCTGACGCCGCTCGCCGAGAAGAAGCTCCGGATCGTCGGGGCCGCCTACAGCCTCGATACCGGCGAGGTCGATTTCTTCGACGAGGCCTGACATCGACCCGGCCTGACCCGGCGGCGCAGGCCGGGCGAGATCTCGCGAATTTTGCGCACCGGCCACGCTTGACTATGGCCGGCGCCTCTGCGACTGGCGCCGCCCAATCGCTGCGTCCCGCAGCCGCATGCCGCGGTTCGCGAGCCGCCAGTCGCAGCTCTCAAGGGCAGGAAGCACCCCGCACGTGTCGCGCGCCTTCATCTTTCCGGGCCAGGGCAGCCAGGCCGTCGGCATGGGCTCCGCCCTGGCCCAGGATCACGCCGCCGCCCGCGCGGTCTTCGCCGAGGTCGACGAGGCCTTGGGGCAGGCCCTCTCGCGCCTGATGTTCGAGGGCCCGGCCGAGGAGCTGACCCTCACGGCGAACGCCCAGCCGGCCCTGATGGCGTCCAGCATCGCGGTGCTGCGGGTGCTGGAGGCCGAAAACGGCCTCGATCTCTCCCGCGACGTCGCCTTCGTCGCCGGCCACTCGCTCGGCGAGTACAGCGCGCTCGCCGCCGCCGGCTCCCTGTCGCTCTCCGACGCCGCGCGCCTGCTGCGCCTGCGCGGCGAGGCGATGCAGAAGGCGGTACCGGTGGGCTCGGGCGCCATGGCGGCTTTGCTCGGCCTCGACGTCGAGGCGGCCTCCGAGGTCGCCGCGGAGGCGCGCCAGGGCGAGGTGTGCGACGTCGCCAACGACAACGGCGCCGGCCAGGTGGTGGTCTCGGGGACCCGCGCCGCGGTCGAGCGGGCCGTCGCCCTGGCGCAAGGGCGCGGCGCCAAGCGCGCGGTGATGTTGAACGTTTCCGCGCCGTTCCATTGCAGCCTGATGGCGCCGGCCGCCGAGGCGATGCGCGAGGCCCTGTCCCGCGTCGACCTTCGCCCCGCCAAGGTCCCGGTGATGGCGAACGTGCTCGCCGCCCCCATGAGCGAGCCGGCGGCGATCCGCGACGCGCTGGTCGCGCAGGTCACCGGCACCGTGCGCTGGCGCGAATGCGTCGCCGCGATGGCGGCGTCCGGCGTCGACGCGTTCTACGAGATCGGCACCGGCAAGGTGCTGTCGGGCCTCGTCAAGCGCATCGCGGCGGGGACCTCCGCCACGCCGGTCGGCACCCCGGCCGAGGTCGCGGCCTTCACGCTCTGAGAAAGTGACCAGCATGTTCGACCTCAGCGGCCGCAAGGCCCTCGTCACCGGCGCCACCGGCGGCCTCGGTGGCGCCATCGCCCGGGCCCTGCACGCCCAGGGCGCCCACGTGGCGGTCTCCGGCACGCGGCGCGAGGCCCTGGAGGCGCTCGCGGCCGAGCTCGGCGAGCGCGTCCACGTCCTGGAGGCCAACCTCTCCGACACGGCCGCCGTCGAGGCGCTGGTGCCGGCGGCGGAAGCCGCGCTCGGCGGGCTCGACGTGCTCGTCAACAATGCCGGGATCACCCGCGACAACCTCTTCCTGCGCATGAAGGACGAGGAGTGGGACAGCGTGATCGCCGTGAACCTGACCGCGGCCTTCCGGCTGTCGCGGGCGGCGGTGAAGGGCATGATGAAGCGCCGCTACGGCCGCATCGTCAATGTCGGCTCGGTGGTCGGCGCGACCGGCAATGCCGGCCAGGGCAACTACGCGGCGGCCAAGGCCGGTCTCGTCGGCCTCACCAAGGCGCTCGCCGCCGAGGTGGCGAGCCGCAAGATCACCGTGAACTGCATCGCGCCCGGCTTCATCACCTCGCCGATGACCGACGTGCTGAACGACAAGCAGCGCGAGGGCATCCTCGCCACGGTGCCGATGGGCCGCCTCGGCGAGGGCGCCGAGATCGCCGCGGCGGCCGTGTACCTCGCCTCCGACGAGGCGGCCTACGTGACGGGGCATACCTTGCACGTCAACGGCGGCATGGCGATGTTCTAGGGCGGCGCGCCGCATTCCCCAGGCGGGGGGCACGGTTTCTTAACCGGAGGTGAAGCGGCCCTCGCCAGGGCTAAATCCCTGTGTTAAGCACCCGCCGGCCGTGCAAGGGGATTGACGGACCGGCCGTCCGCGGCTTTTCCACGACATGCGCGACCGGCACGCCCGGCCGCATCACGAACTCTCCCCGGGGCTCCGCCCGCACGCGGCGGCTCCGAACAGTTCCACGAGCAGTAACTTAAGGACCTACACGATGAGCGATATCGCGGACCGGGTGAAGAAGATCGTCGTCGATCACCTGGGCGTCGAGCCCGAGAAGGTGACCCCGAACGCGAACTTCATCGACGATCTGGGCGCCGACAGCCTCGACACCGTCGAGCTGGTGATGGCGTTCGAGGAGGAGTTCAACGTCGAGATCCCGGACGACGCCGCCGAGACGATCCAGACGGTCGGCGACGCGATCAAGTTCCTCGAGAAGAACGCCGGCTGATCGCCGCCGTCCTCTGCTAACAGGATAAACGCTTCCGTCATGGGATCGGGTCGGGATAACGCGATGCGTCGAGTCGTCGTCACGGGCCTCGGAATGGTGTCGCCGCTGGGCAGCAGCGTCGACGTCACGTGGAGCCGCCTCATCGAGGGGCAAAGCGGTGCCGCCCGCGTCGAGGCCTTCGACGTGTCGGATCTGGCGTGCAAGATCGCCTGCTCGATCTCCCTCGGCGACGGCAGCGACGGCACCTTCAATCCCGACACGTGGATGGAAGCCAAGGAGCAGCGCAAGGTCGACCCCTTCATCGTCTACGCGATGGCGGCGGCCGGCCAGGCGCTCGACGACGCCGACTGGCACCCGACCTCGCACGAGGATCAGTGCGCCACCGGCGTCCTCATCGGCTCCGGCATCGGCGGCATCGGCGGCATCTACGATGCCTCGGTGACGCTGTTCGAGAAGGGGCCCCGGCGGATCTCGCCGTTCTTCATCCCGGGCCGGATCATCAACCTGGCCTCCGGCCAGGTCTCGATCGCTCACGGTCTCAAGGGTCCGAACCACGCCGTGGTGACGGCCTGCTCCACCGGCGCCCACGCGATCGGCGACGCGGCGCGCCTCGTCGCGCTCGGCGACGCCGACGTGATGCTGGCCGGCGGCGCCGAATCGCCGATCAACCGGCTCTCGCTCGCGGGCTTCGCCGCCTGCCGGGCGCTCTCCACCGGCTTCAACGACGAGCCGCAGCGCGCCTCCCGCCCCTACGACCGCGACCGCGACGGGTTCGTGATGGGCGAGGGCGCCGGCGTGGTGGTGCTCGAGGAGTACGAGCACGCCAAGGCCCGCGGTGCCAAGATCTACGCCGAGGTGATCGGCTACGGCCTCTCGGGCGACGCCTACCACATCACCTCCCCCTCGCCGGACGGCGACGGCGCCTATCGCTGCATGAGCGCGGCGGTGAAGCGCGCCGGCATCGCCCCGTCCGAGATCGACTACATCAACGCGCACGGCACCTCGACGCCCCTCGGCGACGAGCTGGAGCTGAAGGCGGTCGAGCGCCTGCTCGGCAACGCCACCGACGTGGCGATGTCCTCGACCAAGTCCGCCACCGGGCACCTGCTCGGCGCCGCCGGCGCGATCGAGGCGATCTTCTCCGTCCTCGCCATCCGCGACGGCGTCGTGCCGCCGACCCTCAACCTCGACAACCCGTCGGTCGAGACCGCGATCGACCTCGTGCCGCACAAGGCGCAGAAGCGGAACGTCGACGTCGCCCTGTCGAACTCCTTCGGCTTCGGCGGCACCAACGCGTCGCTGATCCTGCGGCGGGTGTGAACGGCCCGGGGCGCCTGACCGGCCCCCTCGCCGGATAAGCCGATCGATCGAGAAAGCCCCTCCTGCCCGCGCGGAGGGGCTTTCTCGTATGTGGCCTCACGGCGCGCACCGGCTCCATTTCGCCATAAAACTTGCTAGGGTCTCGGTCGCTCTTCCGCCCATCGGGCCGGCACGCGCGTCCACCGGCCGGCTCCGCGGACGCGCCACGACAGGACCGCCATGTTTCGCAGATCGAAGACGCAGGACCCGGCGCCGAGCGCGCCGGAGCCGGTCAGCCAGCCGAACCGGCTCGCCCCGCGCAGCCCGAGCGAGGCCATCAAGCCCACCGCGGCCCCGCCGCCGCCCGAGAAGCCCGTGCGCGAGCGCGGCGGCCTGCTCTCGGCGGTGAGCGGCTTCCTGACCCTGTTCGTCATCCTCGGCCTCGGTGCCATCCTGGGCCTCGTGGTGCTGGAGCGCCAGACCAACGAGGCCGGGCCGCTCCAGGCCGACAAGGTCGTGGTGGTGCCCCGCTCCAGCGTCGGCGAGATGGCCGACCTGCTCCAGCGCGAGGGCGTGATCGCCCATCCGATGCTGTTCGAGCTCACCGCCCGCTTCGGCCGAAAGGCGGCGCTCAAGGCCGGCGAGTACAACTTCAAGGCCCATGCCAGCGTCGACGACGTCCTCGACGTGCTGGTCCAGGGCCGCCCGGTGCAGCACGCCATCACCATCCCCGAGGGCCTGACGAGCGAGCAGATCGTCGCCCGCCTCAACGACAACGACATCCTGACCGGCGACATCAACGAGACTCCGCCGGAGGGCTCGCTCCTCCCCGAGACCTACAAGTTCGAGCGCGGCGATTCCCGCCAGAAGATCCTCAACCTGATGCGCACCAAGCAGCGCGAGGTGCTGAACCAGATCTGGGCCCGCCGCTCGCCCGACGTGCCGGTGCGCACGCCCCAGGAGATGGTCACGCTCGCCTCGATCGTCGAGAAGGAGACCGGCCGGGCCGACGAGCGCCCGCGGGTCGCCGGCGTGTTCGTCAACCGGCTGCAGAAGCGGATGCGGCTGCAATCCGATCCGACCATCGTGTACGGCCTCGTCGGCGGGCGCGGCACCCTCGGGCGCGGCATCCTGCGCTCCGAGATCGACCGGGTGACGCCCTACAACACCTACGCGATCGAGGGCCTGCCGCCGGGGCCGATCGCCAATCCGGGCCGCGCGGCGCTCGAGGCGGTGGCGAACCCCTCGCGGACGAAGGACCTGTTCTTCGTCGCCGACGGCACCGGCGGCCACGTCTTCGCCGAGACCCTGGACGCCCATAACCGCAACGTCGCCCGCTGGCGTCAGGTCGAGAAGGCGAAGGCCGCGGCCGATCCGGCCTCGCAGGTCGGCGTCGACAAGGTCGAGCCGCCGCCGCAGGCCGATCCCTCCGCGTTGCCCCCGCGCACCGCGCTGCCCGGCGCGCCGATGGCCTATGACGGCGGTGAGGCGACCCCGGGCTCCCGCTCGCGGGCCTTCGACGCCTCGGAGGGGACTGCCCGCGATCCCCTGCGCAACCGGACCTACGACCTGAACTCGCCGAAGACCGTTCCGGTCCTGTCCCAGCCCAGGACCGGGCCAGGGGCGCGGTAACCCGCAAGCCCGCCCCAACCCCTGTTCCGCCGCGGGTCTTCGCTGACCCAGCGGCCCCTCCCGTCAATTTTGTCCAGAGCGCCCCGATGCCCATCGCCAGCATGACCGGCTTCGCCCGCGAAGCGGGAACCACCGGACCCGCGCACTGGGCCTGGGAGCTCAAGAGCGTCAACGGCCGCGGGCTGGAAATCCGGGTGCGGGTTCCGGCCGGCTTCGACGCGATCGGCGAGGAGGCCCGGGCCCTGGTGCAGAAGCGCCTCGGCCGCGGCACCTGCCACCTCACCCTCACCCTGTCGCGCGCGGAGGCCGCGCCGCGGGTGCGCATCAACGAGGCGCTGCTCGCCTCGCTCGCCGAAGCCGTGACCCGGGTGCCGATGCCGCTCGGCATCACGCTCCCCTCCGTCGACGGGCTCATGGGGGTGCGCGGCGTGGTCGAGGTCGAGGAGGAGGCGGCCGACGACGAGGCGTTGCGGCGCGACCTCGCGGCCGCCGCCCTCCGGCTGGTCGAGGCCCTGGCGGAGGGCCGCCGCGCGGAGGGGCGGGCGCTCGCCGACATCATCGGCGGCCAGCTCGCCGCCATGGCCGATCTCGTCGAGGCCGCGGAAGCCTGCCCGGCCCGCCGGCCGGAAGCCGTCAAGGCGCGCCTCGCGGCGCAGGTCGCGATCCTGATGGAGGCCGGCAGCTTCGATCCGGCGCGCCTGCACCAGGAGGCGGTGCTACTCGCCGCGCGGGCCGACGTGCGCGAGGAGATCGACCGCCTGCGCGCCCATCTCGCCGCGGCCCGCGAGCTTCTCGCCGCCGGCGGCGCCGTCGGGCGCCGGCTCGACTTCCTGGCCCAGGAGCTCGGCCGGGAGGCCAACACGCTCTGCGCCAAGGCCAACGACGTGTCGCTCTCGCGCATCGGCCTCGACCTCAAGGCGGTGGTGGAGCAGTTCCGCGAGCAGGTCCAGAACGTCGAGTAGCGGAGATTTGTCCCCGTCCCGTCGCCGCTTCCCGGTTGCGCCCCCGCCGGACGGGCGGCATTGGAGGAGAACTCGGGCAAGGGCCTCGAGCGGGGATCTCGGGACCGACAGAGCCGGTTCCGCCCCGGCGAAAGGATGAAGCAACGCGATGGTGTCGACCATGGGCTCCGAACTCCTGACCACACCGGTGGCGCGCCGGGGCCTGGTGCTGATCCTCTCCTCGCCCTCGGGAGCGGGCAAGACCACGCTCACCCGGGCGCTGGCCCAGAGGCCCGAATGGGGCCTCGAGCTCTCCGTCTCGGTCACCACCCGGGCGCGCCGGCCGTCAGAGATCGACGGCCAGCACTACCGTTTCATCGACCGCGACGCCTTCGAGCGGTTGCGCGAGCGCGACGACCTGCTCGAATGGGCCGAGGTGCACGGCAACTACTACGGCACCCCCCGGGGCCCGGTGGAGAAGGCGCTCGCGGCGGGCCGCGACATGATCTTCGACATCGACTACCAGGGCACCCGGCAGGTGCGCGGCAAACTGCGCGACGATGTCGTCACCATCTTCATCCTGCCGCCCAGCCTCGCCGAGCTGCGCCGCCGCCTGGAGCGCCGCGCCGAGGATTCCGCCGAGACGATCGAGCGCCGCCTGCTCAACGCCCGCACCGAGATCGAGCGCTGGTCCGAATACGACTACGTGCTGGTCAACGACGACCTCGACCGCTCGTTCAAGACCCTGGAGGCCATCCTCGCCGCCGAGCACCTGCGCCGCGAGCGCCAGGTCGGTCTCGCCGGCTTCGTCGCCGGCCTGCTGGCCGAGGGGGAAGGGCCGAAAGCCTGACGCGCGGGAACGAATCGCTCGCGATCGAAGTTGCCGGGTGGTCCCACCCGCGACGTCGCGCTCGTGCCGCGCCGGGCAGCCCGAGGAAGTGAGCGATGCGTGAGCTGGCCTGCGACGTGGCGGTCATCGGGGCCGGCACGGCGGGAATCGCGGCGCAGGCCGCGGCCGCCAAGGCGGGCGCCCGTGCGGTGCTGATCGAGCGCGGGCCCGGCGGCACCACCTGTGCCAGGGTCGGCTGCATGCCCTCGAAGCTCCTGATCGAGGCCGGCCGCGCCGCGCACGACGCGCGCGGTGCCTCGTCGTTCGGTGTCACGACCGGCGAGGTCCGGGTCGACGGCGCGGCGGTGATGCGGCGGATGCGCGCCTTGCGCGACGACTTCGTCGCCTCCGTCTTCGCGGGGCTCGACCGCATCCCGCAGGACCTGCGCGTCGCCGGCACGGCACGTTTCCGCGACCCGACCACCCTCCTCGTCGACGACCACACCCGCATTACCGCCGGCGCGGTGGTGATCGCCACCGGCTCGACCCCGAGCCTGCCGCCGCCCCTGCGACCGGTCGCCGACCGCGTCCTCACCACCGACACCCTGTTCGAGATCGAGACACTGCCGGAGACCCTCGCGATCCTCGGCGCCGGGCCGGTCGGGCTCGAACTGGCGCAAGCCATGGCCCGCCTCGGCGTGCGGGTGACCCTGCTCGATCCCGCCGGCGCGGTCGGCGGCGCCCGCGACCCGAAGATCGCGGCCTGCGCCGCCGAATCGATCGGCGCCGAATTCGATCTCCGTCTCGGGGCTACGGTCGAGAATGCGGAAGCCGCCGGGGACGGGGTGCGGCTGATCTGGCGCCGGGAATCGGGAGAGCAGGAGAGCGGGACCTTCGCGCGCGTGCTCGCCGCCGCCGGGCGCCCGCCCAACCTCGACGCCCTCGACCTCGGCGCCGCCGGGATCGTCCTCGACGAAGACGGCCTGCCGGATTTCAACCCGCGCACCCTCCAGTGCGGTACCGCCCCGATCTTCATCGCCGGCGACGCCAACCAGGAGCATCCGGTGCTTCACGAGGCCCAGCGCCAGGGCTGGATCGCCGGCGGCAACGCCGCGCGCTTTCCCCAGGTCGAGGCGCCGCCGCCGTGGCCGGCCTTCGCGCTGGTCTTCACCGACCCGCAGATCGCAACGGTCGGCCGGGCCTTCGACGCGGAGGCGGCGCGCGACTGGATCATCGGCGAGACCTCCTTCGCCGACCAGGGCCGCGCCCGAGCGATGGACCGGGCCGCCGGCCTGATCCGGGTCTATGCCGAGCCCGACGGCCGGCTCACCGGTGCCGCGATGGTCGGCCCCGGAATCGAGCACCTCGCTCACCTGATGGTGATCGCCGTCCAGGACGGCTGGACCGCCGCGACCTTCCTCGACCGGCCGTTCTACCATCCGACCCTGGAAGAGGGGTTGCAGAGCGCCGTGAAGGCGGTCGCCGAACGGACCGGCGGCACACGGTGACGAAACGTCAACGAGTCCTCGAGGCAATCACCCGTTGCGGTTCCGTTCAGGGTTGGTAGTCGTTAAGGTGCGGGACCTGTCGCCGGAGGCGCCGCCCTCCCGGACCATCGATTCGCTGGATATGCCGTGACCTTGCCCGACCTGACGACGGCCCCGACGATCGACCTCGACGCCTTCGCGGCGGCCGACCTCGACCGCCTGCGTCAGGGCGTGATCCAGATCGACGGACGCGGCGTCATCCATCTCTACAACCGGTCCGAGAGCGAGTTCTCCGGCCGCGTGCCCGAGCGGATGATCGGTCGCAACTTCTTCACCGACGTCGCCCCCTGCACCCACCTGCCGCATTTCTACGGCCGCTTCCGCGAGGGGGTGCGCCGGGGCCGGCTCGATCACACCTTCTCGTTCGTCTACGGTTTCGACCCGCGGCCGATGCAGGTCCGGATCACCCTGCGCCAGGCCGCGGCGCCCGATCGCTACTGGATCATCACCGAGCCGGTGGAGCCGCTGGAGCACGGGCACAGCCGGGAAGCGGTTCTGGCGGCGGTCAACCAGCGGGTGCGGGCCGAGCCGGTCGATCCGCGCCTGTGCGAGCAGGAGCCGATCCACGTTCCCGGGGCGATCCAGCCCCACGCCGTCCTGATCGCGGCGGATTCCGATACCCTGACCGTGGTCGCCTGCAGCGGCAACGTTTGCGACGTGCTGGACCGGGATCCCCTCGGCCTCGACCTCCCGGCCCTGCTCGGCGCCGGGCTCGCCAACCGGATCCGCGAGAGCCTTCAGGGCGACGGCGTCGATCCCGGCCGCCTCGTGCGCCAGCGCGTCGTGCTGCCCGGCGTCGACGGACTGCCGGTCGAGCTCGCGGCCCACCGCAACGGCGACCGGATCATCGTCGAGTTCGAGCTGGCGCCGGCCCATCCGGAGGATTTCCGCTCGGCGAGCCAGCTCGACACCGAGCTCGCCATCAGCC
>NZ_CP029552.1:835000-875000 GCF_003173775.1 Methylobacterium sp. 17Sr1-1
TCACCACCGCCGGCCCGGCATGCTCCGCCGCCGCGATACCGGTGAGCGAGAAAAGCCCGGCGCCGATGATCGCCCCGATGCCGAGCCCGACGAGGCTCAGGGGGCCGAGGGTGCGCTCGAGGCCGTGGCCGCCGCCCTCCGCGTCCTGGCGCAGGCGGTCGATTGGCTTCGTCCGCATCAGCCCCTCCGCCACCCTCTCCTGTGCCATCGCGCGTCCTCCAAGGATACTTGGAGACATCAACGCAGCGTCATCGCCAAAGCTGCACCGCGATGATCCGATGATCTCGTGCAAGGAAAATCGCTGCGCCGCAACCGTCTCGTCCGCGACGCATCGGCCGCTTGCCGATCCATGCTCGGCTTCAATATGATTCGGCAACAACGACAGGAGGAGCCCCCATGTGCCGGATCTTCGCCGAGCAGACGCCGGAGCGCTACGCCTACGAGACGCGCTCGCTGCGGATCGGCGGGCACTGCACCTCCCTGCGCCTCGAGACAGCGTTCTGGACCATCCTGGAGGAGATCGCCCGCCAGGAGGGCCTCAGCGTCGCGAAATTCGCCACCAAGCTCCACGACGAGGTGCTGGAGCGGCACGGCGAGGTGCGCAACTTCGCCTCCCTGCTGCGCTGTTCCTGCCTGATCTACCTCTCCGCGGGAAACCGCGCGCCGGTGCTGATGGCGGCCGAGTAGCGCGCAGCCCGCGCCCTCAGCGCGAATCCTCCAGGATCATCGCCGCGCCCTTCTCGGCCAGCATGATCGTCGGCGAGTTGGTGTTGCCCGAGGTGATGCGCGGCATCGCCGAGGCGTCGGCGACCCGCAGGCCCCGCACCCCGCGCACCCGCAGGCGCGCGTCGAGCACCGCGCCGGTATCGTGGTCGGCGCCCATCCGGGCGGTGCCGACCGGGTGGAAGATCGTGGTGCCGAGGTCGCCCGCGGCCTTGAGGAGATCGGCGTCGCTGGTGATGCCGGGCCCCGGCAGGTGCTCCTCCGGCTGGTAGCGGGTGAGCGGCGCCTGGGCGACGATGCGGCGGGTGAGCTTGAGGGAATCCACCGCCACCCGGCGGTCCTCTTCGGTCGAGAGGTAGTTCGGCCGGATCTCCGGGGGCGCCAGGGGATCGGGGCTCCCCGCATGCACGCTGCCGCGGCTCGACGGGCGCAGGTTGCACACGCTGGCCGTGAAGGCGCCGAACCGGTGCAGGCCGTCGCCCCACTTGTCCAGCGAGAGTGGCTGGAAGTGGTATTCGAGGTTGGCGGTGGCGTAATCGGGCGAGGAGCGGGTGAAGACCCCGACCTGGCTCGGCGCCATGGTGAGCGGCCCGGTGCGAAACAGCGCGTATTCCACCCCCATCCAGCCGCGCTTGATCAGGTTGGCGTAGGACAGGTTGAGCGTCGGCACGCCGGTGACCTTGTAGACCGGCCGGATCTGCAGGTGGTCCTGCAGGTTCTCGCCGACGCCGGGCGCGTGATGCGCGACCGCGACCCCGAGGGACTGGAGCCGCGCCCCGTCGCCGATGCCGGAGAGTTCGAGGAGTTTCGGGGTCGCTACGGCGCCGGCCGAGAGCACCACCTCGCCGTTCGCCCGGGCAAGGTAGCGCTGCCCGCCGCGGCCGAACACGACGCCGGCGGCGCGGCCGTCCTCGATCAGCACCCGCTCGACATGGATCCCGGTCTCGAGCCGGAGGTTCGGGCGGTTGAGCGCCGGCTTGAGGAAGCCGCGGGCCGCGCTCCAGCGCCGGCCCCGGCGCTGGTTGACCTGGAAGTAGGACGAGCCCTCGTTGTCGCCGGTGTTGAAATCCGGGATCTTCGGGATCCCGGCGGCCTCCGCGGCGTCGCGGATCGCGTCGAGGATCGCCCAGCGGATCCGCGGCGGCTCGACCCGCCACTCGCCGCCGGAGCGGTGGAAGTCGTTCGGCGGCGCGATGTGGTCCTCGTGCTTGAGGAAGTAGGGCAAGACGTCGTCCCAGCCCCAGCCCTCCAGGCCGAGCTGGCGCCAGCCGTCGTAATCGGCGGCCTGGCCGCGCATGTAGATCATCGCGTTGATGGCCGATGAGCCGCCGATGACCTTGCCGCGCGGATAGGCGAGCTGGCGCCCGTTCAGGCCGGCTTCCGCCTGCGTGGTGAACAGCCAGTCCGCCCGCTTGTTGCCGATGGCGAAGAGGTAGCCCGCCGGGATGTGGAACCAGATCCAGTTGTCGCGCCCGCCCGCCTCCAGCACCAGCACGCGCCGGCGGGAATCGGCCGAGAGGCGGTTGGCGAGCACGCAGCCCGCCGAGCCCGCCCCGACCACGATGTCGTCGTAGGTGCCGAAATCCTCGAGAGCCCCGCCGGCGGTGCTGCCTGCCATCGCGTTTCCCAACCCTGATCTGTCGTTCCGCCGGGTTTAGCGCATTCCGCTGGCGACGGCGCAAGGGGTTGCGGCTAAGCTCCCTCGAAACAGGGGGGAGAGGCATGGGGCGGACAATCGGTATCGCGGCGGGCCTCGCGGCCGGCCTCCTGGCGGGCCCGGCGCTCGCCGGGGAATGCGGGGCGCTCGCCAATCTCAGGATCGAGGCGGTGAACCTCCACTCCGCCGCCGAGGTGCCGGCCGCCGGCGACCTGCCGGCCTATTGCCGCGTGCTCGGCACGGTGCGGCCGGCGGTCGGCTTCGAGGTGCGGCTGCCGCTGCAGAACTGGAACGGCAAGTATTACGGCACCGGCTGCGGCGGCTTCTGCGGCAACGTCCTGTCGGATGCGCCCGGCTTCACCAACGCGATGAATTACGGCCTGCGCCGGGGCTACGCCGCCTCGACGATGGATGGCGGCCACTGGGGCACCGGCGCGGCCGACGGGCGCTGGGCTGTCGGCGACCTCGTCGCCCGCATGGATTGGGGCCAGCGCGCGGTGACGGAGACCGCCCGGGTCAGCAAGGTGCTGGTGCGGGCCTTCTACGACCGGCCGCAACAGAAATCCTACTTCGCCGGCTGCTCCACCGGCGGCCGCATGGCGACGATGGAGGCGCTGAAATACCCGAAGGACTTCGACGGGATCATCAGCGGCGCACCCGCCCTGGACTATACCGGCCTCGTCGCCACGACCTTCGCCTGGGTGACGAAGGCGAATACCGGGGCGGACGGCAAGCCGATCCTGACTACGCCCCGGGCCAGGCTCGTGACGGACGCGGTGGCGGCGGCGTGCGGGACGAAGGACCAGTCCGGCCTCGTCGCCGACCCGCGGCAATGCGGCTTCAAGCCCTCGTCCCTGCGCTGCACCGGCGATACCTCGGACGCGTGCCTGAGCGAGGCCGAGATCGGGGTCGTGGAGAAGTGGTATGCCGGGCCGACCGATGCCACGGGCCGGGCGCTCTATCCCGGCGGCATCCCGCTCGGCTCCGAGGCGCATTGGCCGCGCTGGCTCACGGGCCTCGGCAACGCCCCGGCGATCCTGCCGCTCTTTTCCGCCGACTTCCTGCGCTACATGGCGTTCTGGCCCTCGCCCGGTCCGTCCTACCGCGTCACCGATTTCGACTTTTCCGCCGATCCGGCCCGGATGGCGCCGCAGGCGCAGGTCTACAACGCTGCGACCTACGACCCGGCCGCTGGTTCCGTGCGGCCGGTCGCCGACCTCGCGGCCTTCCGCGACGCCGGCGGCAAGCTCCTGATCTATCACGGCTGGGGCGATCCGCTGGTCACGCCGTTCATGAGCGTCGCCTTCTACGAGGCGCTGGCAAAAGGGGCGGGCGGCCTCGACACCCTGGCGAAGACCGCGCGCCTGTTCATGGTGCCGGGCATGGACCATTGCGGCATCGGCACCGAGGGGCCGGGCATCAGTGACACCGGCATCGATCCGCTGACGGCTCTGGAGCGCTGGGTCGAGGCCGGCGAGGCGCCGCGCGAGCTCGTCATGACGAAGCGCGACGCCGGCGGGGCGGCGCAATGGTCGCGGCCGGTCTGCGCCTACCCGCAGGTTCCCCGGTCCGAGGGCGCCAGCCTCACCTGCGCGGCGCCGTGAGGACCGCCGCGATCGCCCGGGCCGGCCGGCTACGGCCGCCGGCCTCGGCCGGCGGCACCGACCGGCCTCGGCCGGTCGGCCTATGGCGCGGGAAAATCCTTCATCGTCTCTCCACGGCCGGCGAGATTTTCCTATAATGTAACGCGTTAGCAATTGTTCAGGGCCGCTTTCGTGGCATCTGTGCCGCAGGAGTGGCAGGCATGAGCGACGACGCACGACCCCGGGTCCTCTCGATCACCAGCATCACCGCCGTCAGCACGATCGACGGCGGCGATACGCTGGCGGCCGAGGTGAGCGGGCCCGACGGCGGCACGGTCTTCCTGTTGATTCCCCTCGGCGCGGCCGGCGCGCTGATCACCCAGCTCACCGATGCCGCCGAACGCGGGGCGCAGGAGCGACGCCTGCACAGCCAGGGGCGGCGTCCGGCCCAGGAACCGTGAGAGACCCGGGCGAGCGGCCGAGCCTTCCTCGTAGTTTTCCTTAGGGAATACGCGGTCGCTCAAATGCCGCCGAGCGGCTGAACCGGCCGGTGAGGAAGGCGGGGCAGAACGGCTTCCTGTCGCGGAGGTGCGTCGTGTCGTTCAGGAATCGACTGCGGTTCGAGCACCAGCTCGCCGCGCTGGTCGGCTTGCTCTGTCTCGCCCTGGTCGGGGTAACGGTGGGCGGCGCCGTCTGGCTCGAGCGCAGAAGCGCCGTCCGGCTCGCCGAGGCGCGCCTCGCCCGTCTTGCCTCCGGCATGGCCGAGACCCTCGACGTCACCCTGCGCGAGCGCTTCCGCGAGATCCAGGTCGTCGCCGGCCTCGCGCCGCTGCGCGAGCGCTGGACGAGCGACGCGACGATGGTCCGCGGCGTCCTCTCCGCCATGCGGACGACCGCGCCGGACTATGCCTGGCTCGGCTTCGTCGCTCTCGACGGCCGCGTCCGGGCGGGCACGGAGGGCATGCTGGAGGGCTTGGCGGTGACGGGCAAGGCCTGGTTCGAGGCCGGGCTGTCCCGCCCCAATGTCGGCGATGTGCATGAAGCGGTGCTGCTGAGCCGCCTACTCGTCCGCTCCGAGCCCGAGCCCCTGCGCCTCGTCGATCTCGCGGCGCCGGTGCGCGACGCATCGGGTCAGGTCGTCGGGGTGCTCGGCGGCCATCTGAGCTGGGACTGGGCGATCCGGGCCCGGCGGCGCCTCCTCGACGAGGGATTGCCCGGCACAGACCTGTGGGTGCTCGACCGGCGCGGCCGCGTGATCCTCGGACCGCTTCTCGGCACGACGCCGTTCGGTCCGGCCCGGCTCGGCGCCATGGTCGAGGAGGGCAGCGGCCGCTTCGCCGCCGCGCTCGGATCCGACACGCTGCTGGCCGGCTTCGCCTCGGCGGCGAAGGGCGAGCGCAGCGAGATCGCTGGCGGCGATCCCGGCCTCGGCTGGATCGTGGTGGCGACGAGGCCGGAGGCGCAGGCCCTCGCGCCGGTGCAGCGCTCGATCCAGGCGCTGCTCGCCCTCGGCGCGACGGCGGCCGTGATCGGCATCGCCCTGGCCTGGTGCCTCGGCCGCCGCGCGGCGGCCCCCTTGCGGCGGATGACCGCCGCGGCGGACCGGATCGGCCGCGAGGCCGAGGCGACGACGCTGCCGCGCCTCGACGGCGCCCGGGAATTCGTGGCGCTCTCGGCCTCCCTGCGCTCGCTGCTGCGACGCATCGGCACCGCCGAGCGCGAGCTCAGCGACGCCACGATCCGCCAGACCCGCGTCGCCGCCTTCTACCGGCGCCAGATCGAGGACCTGCGTCAGGTCGCCGGCACCGACTTGCTCACCGGGCTTCTCAACCGGCGCGGCTTTGCCCGGCCGGCGGAGGAGGCCTTCGCGCAGGCGAGGAGCGGCTGCGGCGTGGCCGTCCTGGTCGCCGACATCGACCATTTCAAGCGCGTCAACGACCAGCACGGCCACGATGCCGGCGACGCGGTGATCCGCCATGTCGGCGCCCTCCTGGCGGAGGCGGTGCGCGGCTCCGATACGGTGGCGCGCTTCGGCGGCGAGGAATTCGTCGTCCTGCTCGTCGGCCCCGGCGGGACCGAGGCTTTGCTCACCGCCGAGCGGCTCTGCGCCGCGGTGCGGGCGGCGGAGATCGCGCATGGCGGCCGCGCGATTCCCGTCACGATCAGCATCGGGGTCGCCACCGTGTCGGCACGCGATGCCGACATCCAGGCGGCGATCGCCCGCGCCGACGCGGCCCTCTACGAGGCCAAGGCGCGGGGCCGCGACCGGGTCAGCGCCGCGGCGGAGATCGAGGAGGTCGAGCGGGCGGCGTGAGCACGGCCGACCTGCCCGATCCGGACGCCGACGGGCGGAACCGGATCGCGCCAAGCTCCGTTACTACTCCATAAGAGTATTCACGGAGTCATGGAGGCGACGATGATGAAAGGCGGGCTGCTCTGGTTGATCGGCATACCGATTCCGATCATCCTGATCCTGTTCTTCCTCGGCTACCTGCATTGAAAGTCAGCCTGAGCACACTCAGGGAATAATGTCCTCCTTGTCAGTCCGGGCTCCGCTGTGCGGCCCTGGACTGACGAGAAGTGTGAAAAATCCGTCGGGGTGGTCACGCTTCCGAAGATGCGTCAGCGCCGCGAGGCGAGTTCGCCCATCCGGGCGGCGCGGCCCTGCTCGACGTGCCAGCGCGCATCGGCCACCTGCCGGCGCAGGCTGTTGCGGCGCCAGAGATGGTAGAGGCGCAAGGGGTGCGGGACGGTACCGGCCCGGGCCTCGTGGTGCTTCAGACGGCGCAGCAGGCCCGGCAGGCAGGCGCCCGCGGCCTCGCCGGTGGCGATGTCGCCGAGGCGGACCTGGCGCAGCAATTCGGCCCGGTAATCCTCCACGCCCGATCCCCCTCGTCCATTTTCCGGAAGAAGACGCATCCCTTGGGAAGAGAGGCCCTCCGTCGTGCCGGTGCAGGCAGGATGGGAAGATCGTGCGGCGGTGGCAACGCGGCATCGTCGCCCGCCCTCGAAAGGCGTAGGCCCTCACGCAAAAAGAGGCCCTGCCGGCGGGAGCGAGCAGGGCGGTGAAGTCGACTTGGGGGCCTCAGCAACATCCCTGATGGTCGTCCACCCGGTCGAGACCGGGCCAGCAGGGACGGTCGGGCAAGAATTGCCGCAACACTTGTGATGTTGCTGGTCTTTTTCGGACCGTTCCATCACTTATGTGAAGATTCACGGCGAGCGAGAGATGTCGCAGGCGGTCAGCCACCGGGGATGTCGGTGTCGTGGGTCCCGGTATAGTCCGCGATCGAGACCAGGGCCGGGACGTCGCGAAGCGTGATGGCGGTGGCGCGCTGCTCGACCAGGCCGTCCCGGCGCAGCTGCTGCATCGTGCGGTTCATGTGCACCACGCTGAGGCCCAGCGCATCGGCCAGGACTTCCTGGGTGATCGGGAACGAGAACCGGTTTTCGTGGACTTGGTCCACCGCCGCCAGCCGCTCGCGCAACTCGAGCAGGAAATGGGCGACGCGCTCGTAGGCGGTCTGGCGCCCGAGGCGCACCACCTGGTTGATGAGCCAGATCTCCTCCATCTCGCGCGCCTGCCGGAGCGCCGCCGCCAAGCCAACCTCCTTGCCGGCCTCCTTGCCGCAAGTTTGGCCGCCGCCCGCGGCCGCCTCGCGCAAGGCCCCCGCCTCGCAGATCCGGGCCGGTGTCAGGGTGGCGATGGAGCCGAAGGGCAGCGGGCGCCGGCGCTGGTCGAGGCCGATCAGGTCGCCGGGCAAGAGCACGACGACGATCTGGCGCCTTCCGTCGGCGAGGAGGCGCTGGCGGCAGGCCCAGCCCTCCAGGAGCACCTGCGGCCGCGGCGCCGCCTCGCCGTCGCGCACGAGTTCGGTGCGCGCCGGCACCGGGACCGGGCGGGCGGTGACCTGGCGCAGCAACGCCGCCTCGTCGGCGGCCAGCGGGGCGTAGCCCGAGAGCCGGCGCAGGACCGCGTCGGTCGCGGCGGGGGTGTGGGCGAGGGGCTCACCCGGCATCGTCGGCCTCCGCGCCCGGATCCTCGGCCGCGGCCGGCGCGTCCGGGCCCGGCAACCCGCGGCCCGGCGCCAGGACCGGCATCTCGATGACGCAGCGCACGCCGCCCGGACGGTATTCCAAGGCGGTCGTGGCGCCGAACTCGTAGACCAGGCCCTGCTCGATCAATTCGCGCCCGAAGCCCCGGCGGGCCGGCGCAGTCGGGAGCAGGGTGACGCCGCTCTCCTGCCATTCGAGCCGCAGGCGGCGGTCCGGCCCTGCGCCATAGACGTGCCAGGTGATGACGATCCGGCCCTCCGGCCGGGCGAGCGCCCCGTACTTGATCGCGTTGGTGGCGAGTTCGTGCAGCGCCAGGCCGAGGGTCTCGGCGGTCCGCTGCGGCAGGCGCAGCTCGGGGCCGTCGAGGGTCACCTGGCCGCCGTCGCGCACCGCGTGGGACAGGACCTCCTCGCCGATCAGCTCGGCGAGGTCGGTGGCGGCGTCGGGGTTGCGGGTGAGGATGTTCTGGACGCGGGCGAGTGCCCCGAGCCGGCCGTCGAAATGCATCGCGAAGTCGGCGAGATTGGTCTGGCCCTCGGCGGTGCGGTTGGCCACCGAGCGCACCACCGCCAGGATGTTCTTCACCCGGTGCTGCAGCTCGATGAGCAGCAGGCGCTGGCGGTCCTCGGCCATTCGCCGCTCGTGGCTGTCGGTGCAGGAGCCGAACCAGGTGACGGCGCCGCCATCCGGGTTGGCCGTCGGCTCGGCCCGGACGGTGAACCAGCGGTAGGTTCCGCCGGCGGCCCGGAAGCGGAACTCATGCTCGAAGGTCTCGCGGGTGGCCGCCGCCCGCTGCCAGCGGCGCTGGTTCTCCTCGACGTCCTCCGGGTGCATCACCGTGAGCCAGCCGAGGCCGAGCGCCCTGCCTTCCTCCAGGCCGGTATAGTCGTGGAAGCGCGGATTGACGTAGGTCCAGTTCAGCTCCGCATCGGCGGTGAACAGGAAGGCCGGGATGATCCGCTCCATCCGCCGGAAGCGCTCCTGGCTCGCGCGCAGGGCCCGCTCGGCCCGGGCGGTGGCGGTGATGTCCAGGAAGGTGACGACGACGCCGGCGATGAAGTTGTCGATCGAGCGGTAGGGCAGCACCCGGGCGAGGTAGCGCGCGCCGCTCTCCGGGCTGCCGACCTCGCGGTCGATGGTGCCGAGCGTGCGCAGCACCTTGCGCACGTCCTCGGGCAGCTCGGGGTAGTGGATGCGCGCCGCGATGTGGGTGATCGGCCGGCCGAGGTCGGTGTCGATCAGGTGGAAGATGTCAGTCACCGCCGGGGTGAAGTTCTTCACCCGGAACTCGTTGTCGAGGAACAGCGTGGCGATCTGGGTGCTCTCGAGCAGGTTCTTCAGGTCGCTGTTGGCTCTGCCCAAGTCGTTGACCCGGTGCGCGAGCTCGCCGTTGACGGTCTGCAACTCCTCGTTGACCGATTGCAGCTCCTCCTTCGAGGTCTCGAGCTCCTCGTTGGCGGATTGCAGCTCCTCATTGATCGACTGATACTCCTCGTTGGAGGATTTCAGCTCCTCGTTGGTGCTCTCCAGTTCCTCGATCGTCGCCTGGAGCCGCTCGCGGGTCAGGCGCAACTCGCTCTCGAGGCGCTGGACGTGCTCGTCGCGCAGGAAGGAGGGGGTCGGCTCCTCGGTGCCGTCGCCCTCCAGGGTCTCGCCCTCCTGGAACAGGATGACGAAGCTCGGCGGGCCCTCGCCCCCGGGCACCGGCTCGACCACCAGGGTGACGAGGCGCCGCTCGCCGTTGCTGCCCATGGCGGTGCGCTCGGCCTTGACGGTCCGGTGCTCGGCGCCCGCCTTGAGCAGGGCGGCGCGCAGGTCGAGGCGCAGGTCTCGGTGGACGAGGTTGAGCAGGTTGAGGCTCGCCGCGCCCGTCGCCGGGTCGATGTAGCGCCCGGTGCGGCCGGAGAAATGCAGCACGTCGTAGGCCTCGTCGACCACCACGTAGGCCGGGGCGTAGCGCTCGGCCACCCGCTCGGCCCGTCGCGTGAGGCCGCCCTCGATCGTCCGCGGCCGCAGGACGCCGCCATTCTCCGCCTGTCGCCGGTCGGCGATCACGGTGAGGGGGAATTCCGGCAGCACCCGGGTGGCGCTCTCGAGACGGCGGAAGATGCGGTAGCGCCGGTCCACGGGGGCGAACAGCTTGGCGTGCCGGGTGACGTTCTCGGAATTGCCCAGGAACAGGAACCCGCCCGGCCGCAGGGCGAAGTGGAACAGCGGGATCACCCGGTTCTGCAGCTCGCCGTTGAGGTAGATCAGCAGGTTGCGGCACGACACGAGGTCGAGGCGCGAGAACGGGGCGTCCTTGATCACGTTGTGCTGCGAGAAGATGCACATCTCCCGCAGTTCCTTGACGACGCTGTAGGTCGCGCCCTCCTTGACGAACCAGCGGGCGAGGCGGTCGGCCCGGACCTGGCGGGCCACCGCCTCGCTGTAGCGTCCGACCCGGGCGCTCGCGAGGGCCCGCCCGTCGATGTCGGTGGCGAAGATCTGCACCTGCGGCACCGCGTCGAGCTTGGCCATGTGCTCGCGCAGGAGGATGCCGATCGAGTAGGCCTCCTCGCCGGTGGCGCAGCCGAGCACCCAGACCCGGACCTGGTCGCCCGATCCCTTGCCGGAGAACAGCCGCGGGACCACCTCGGATTCGAGCAGCTCGAACTCGCGGTGGTCGCGGAAGAACTGCGTCACCCCGATCAGCAGGTCGTTGAACAGGTTCTGCACCTCGTCCGGATCGGCGCGCAGGTGCTCGACATACGATTCGATTGTCTCGACCTGCACCACCTGCATCCGGCGGTGGACGCGGCGCAGGAAGGTGTTCTGCTTGTAGCCGTGGAAGTCGTGCCCGGTCTTGTTGCGCAGGATGGTGGCGATGCGGACCAGGGAATCGGCCGCTGCGTCTTCCCCCGCCGGCCGGTCCTGCGCGATGCGGCGCAGGTCTCGGGTATAGGACAGGATCCGGTCGGCCATCAGCTCCGGGAGCACGACGTGGTCGGCGAGCGAGGCGGCGGTGCTGCCGGACAGGGTCTCCTCGGCGTGCGGCTCGGCCAGGGTCAGGCCGCCCGCCGCCTTGACGGCGGTGACGCCGAGCGTGCCGTCGCTGCCGGTGCCGGCGAGCACCACCGCCACGGCCTGCGCGCCCCGGTCCTCGCCCAACGCGACCAGGAAGGAGTCGAGGCCGCCCCGTCCCCCCGGCTCGTCGGTCTGCGCCGCGAGGCGGAACCGTCCCTGCGCCACGGTCACGGTGGCGTCCGGGGGCAGGACGTAGAGATGCCCGGCCTCGATCGCGGCGCCCTCGGTGACCGGTTCCTGCGGCAGGGCGGCCGCCCGTGCCAGCACGGTGCGCCAGCGCGCCTCGTCGATCGCCTCGCGCTGCTGGAGCGCCACCACGACGGCCACGTCCGGCATGGCCGGCGCGTGGGCGAGGAAGCGCTCCAGGGAGTCGATCGCGAGTCCCGACGCGCCGACGCCGACGACCACCGGCTCCTCCGGCGACCGGTCGCCCGCGCCGTCGATGCCCGGCTCCGCACCGATCTTCCTCGCCAAGGGTTGTCGCCTCCGGTGTGCGTCGGGTGAGAGAGATCCGGATCCGCCATCGGCGAGCATACGCGTCCGGCAATGCGCTGTCAGGCCGACCGACCGGCGATCCCGGGCCTATCTCGCGGGCTTTTTGGACCCGTCGAGCCTCGCATCCGCCTGCGAGGCCCTGCTTCAACACAGGTTAAGCGGCCGGGCGGAACGGCCGCCCCCCACCTCAGCGGCCGGGCGATCCGGGTCCGGTCGGGCCGTTGATCCGGCGCTCGTAATGCTTGGCGACCCGCAGGTGGCGCGAGATCGCGTAGTTCATCGCCGTGAGGAAGCCGTAGGCGCCGCGCACGCAGTGGCGCCGGCCGAGATAGGCCTTGAGGAAGTTGCCCGGCAACTCGACGAACAGGCGCCAGGTCGGGATCCGGACGCCCCGCGCCTCGAGGTCGTCGGCCTGCTGGTCGGAGTAGCGGTTGAGCTTGTCGAGCTGGTCGCCCAGCGAGCGGACCGAGAAGTGGTGGATCACCCCCCGCAGGCGCCCGATCGTGGCGCCCGGTTCGAGGTCGACCCGGTCGTGCACCGGCGAGGGCGAGTAGCGGCCGCGGTCGCGCCGGTAGAGCCGCACCGGCCACAGCGTGTAGGCGAGGCGGTGCGGCCGCACCTCGCCGGGAAACACCTCGGCGATGCCGAGCTCGTAGGCCGGGTGCGGCGGCTCGCCCGCCGCGAACAGCCGGCGGATCTCGGCCGCGAGCTCCGGCGGCACCACCTCGTCGGCGTCGAGGTTCAGCATCCAGACGTGCCGGCACTGCTCCTCGGCGAAGCGCTTCTGCGGCCCGTAGCCGGGCCAGCCCCGCTCGATGACCCGGGCGCCGAGGGACGCGGCGAGCTCCCGCGTGCCGTCGGTGGAGCCGGAATCGACCACGATCAGGTCGTCGGTCAGGTCGCGCACGGCCGCCAGCGTGGCGCCGATCCGGTCGGCCTCGTTGCGGGCGATGAGGAAGATCGAGAGGGGGAGCGGGGCGACCATTGGACGTGACGGGCGAAAAGAGGAGCCGGGCCGCTCGCGCGGGGGGCCGGGGGGATCGGGCAGCCTCTAGCGCATATTGCGGGTCCCCGGTAACCGGCCCGGGCCGGCGCGGCCCGCCGGCGGCCGGGAGCGTGCCCTGGCGGCCACGGCCACCCGCAGAAATGCGGCCCGGCCCCGCCGCCCCATTGGCGCCGCATCGGTTTGGCTCATCCTTAAGAAGTGCGCCGGAGAATCGGGCGCAAGGAATCGCCGGCTGCCGCAGGGTTCTCTGGGGGCGGAGCGGCGAGGGGGGAGCGGGCTGTTCTCGTGATGGGGGTTCTCGTGCGGAGTCGGACCTTGGGGATCCTCCTCGTCGCGGCTGGGCTCGGCGCCTGCGCGGGCACGCCGAAGGGCGTGCTGGCGCCGGTGGCCGCGACGGTGCCGGGGGCCTCGAAGGTCGACATGCTGGTGGCGACCACGCGCAAGACCGCCGCCAATCCGGGCGAGATGTATTCGGGCGACCGCGGGCCGGCCCTGTCCTATGCCGACATCACGGTCTCGATCCCGCCGGACGCGGTGCGCCAGCCCGGCACGGTGCA
Source organism: Methylobacterium sp. 17Sr1-1 (assembly GCF_003173775.1). NCBI lineage: Bacteria > Pseudomonadati > Pseudomonadota > Alphaproteobacteria > Hyphomicrobiales > Methylobacteriaceae > Methylobacterium > Methylobacterium sp. 17Sr1-1. The sequence continues at coordinate 848,144 of NZ_CP029552.1, forward strand.
GTGGCCGAAGGAGCTGCCCGGCAACCCCGCGACCGACTTCGTCACCCTCAAGGCCGAGACCCTGGACCGGCCGGAGGCGGCCGCGCGCCTGCGCCACACGGCGCGCGCGGGCAAGCGCCACGTGCTGGTCTTCGTCCACGGCTTCAACAACCGCTTCGAGGACGCGGTCTACCGCTTCGCCCAGATCGTGCACGACACCAGGGCCGAGGTGGTGCCGGTGCTGTTCACCTGGCCGTCGCGCGGCAGCGTGCTCGCCTACGGCTACGACCGCGAGAGCACCAACTACTCGCGCAACGCGCTGGAGGGCGTGCTGCGCCGCCTCGCCCAGAACCCGGAGGTGGCCGAGATCACCGTGCTCGCCCACTCGATGGGCAACTGGCTGGTGCTCGAATCCCTGCGCCAGATGGCGATCCGCGACGGGCGCGTGGCGCAGAAGATCCGCGACGTGGTGCTGGCCGCCCCCGACGTCGACGTCGATCTCGCCCGCGAGGCGTTTCGCGACATGGGCCCGACCCGGCCCCGCTTGAGCCTGTTCGTGTCCCAGGACGACAACGCGCTGGCGGTCTCGCGCCTGGTCTGGGGCAGTTCCGGCGCGCGGTTAGGGGCCATCGACCCCTCCACCGAGCCCTATCGCAGCGAGCTCGCCCGCGAGAACATCGCGGTCCTCAACCTCACCGCCATGAAGGGCAGCGACGCCCTCAATCACGGCAAGTTCGCCGGCAGCCCGCAGCTCGTGGCGCTTCTCGGCAACCGCCTGGCGCAGGGCCAGACCATCACCGATTCCCGCGTGGGCCTCTCCGACCGGATCGTCCAGATGACCGCGGGCGCCGCCGCCACCGTCGGCACCGCCGCCGGCCTCGCGGTCTCGGCCCCGGTCGCGGTGATCGACGCCCAGAGCCGCGAGACCTACGGCGAGCACCTGCGCAACCTCGGCCAGGGCATCGGCGACACCGCGGAGGGGGCGGTGGACCTGGCGGCCGCCCCGGCGCGGGCGCTCGGGGGGCGGTGAGGGCTCAGCCCAGGGCGGGCGCTGCCCTTCGCCATGAGCCGTGCGCGACCTCGCCGTTCCGCTCGGCCGCGGCGAGGGCGCGATCCAATCCATCGCGGCCGAGGGGGACGCAATAGGCGGGCTTTCCCCGCTCGAAGCGCCAGCTCTCCGCGAGCGTGCCGGCATCGACCGGATCGAAGCCGAACTGGTCGATCAGATCCGCCGCGACCGCCTTCGCGGGGGAATCGTCGCCCGCGAGCGGCAGGGCCCGGCGACCCGGCGCACCGGCCGGGCGGCCTTCCGTCTCCAGGTCCCGGGCCCGGATGGCGTTGAACGCCTTGACGATCCGGGCCGCCGGGAGATGCTCGGCCAAGAGCCCGCTCGTCGTCGCCTGCCGCGCATCGAGCGCCGCGATCGGCCCGTCCCGCTCGGGGTAGTAGTTCATGGCATCGAGGACGATCTTGCCGGCCAAGGCCGCCTCCGGCAGGGCCCGGTAGGCGTGGAGCGGGATCGCCACCACCACGACCTCGCCGAACTCCGCTGCCTCGAGGGCAGTCCCGGTGCGGCAGCCGAGATCGACGCCAAGGCTGAACAGGCTCCGCGGCCCGCGGGAATTGGCCACCAGGACCTCGTGTCCCCGGGCGATGGCGTGGCGGGCGACGGCTTGGCCGACATAGCCGGCTCCGATGATTCCGATCTGCATGACGTCTCTCCTCGCGCCCTTGAGCGCTGCGCCTTGCGTAACTGAGCGTCATACGGCGATAAATCGCGCTTCAGACGTGGTATTCACAACCATCAGGGGGCAAACATGGACCGGCTCACCAGCATGGCGGCGTTCGTCGCGGCTGCGGATCTCGGCTCCTTCGCGGCCGGGGCGGCAGCCCTTGGGATGTCGCCCCAGATGGTGGCCAAGCACGTGGCGTTCCTGGAGGCCCGGCTCGGCACGCGCCTCATCAACCGCACCACCCGCCGCCAGAGCCTGACCGAGTTCGGCCGCGCTTATCACGAGCGCTGCCGGGTGGTCCTCGCCGAGGCCGAGGCGGCGGACGCCCTCGCCGAGACGGTGCGGGCCCATCCGCACGGCACGCTGCGGCTCAACGCACCGGTGACCTTCGGCAGCCACGGTCTGGTGCCGCTGCTCACCCGCTACCTGCGGGACTGCCCGCAGGTGGAGGTGGACCTGAGCCTCGCCGACCGCCTGGTCGATCCCCTCGAGGAGGGATTCGAGGCGGTGATCCGCTTAGGGCCGCTCGCCGAATCGAGCCTGGTCGCCCGCCCGCTCGCGCCGTACCGGCTGGTCGCCTGCGCGGCGCCGGCCTATCTCGGGGCGAACGGCGTGCCGTCCTCGCCCGCGGACCTGAGCCGGCATCAATGCCTCGACTTCTCCCATTGGCCGCGCGGCCGCGGGTCGCTCTGGCAGTTCACCCGGGCGGGACAGACCGTCGAGGCGCCGGCGGCCGGGCGTTTGCGCATCAACGACTTTCGCGCGCTGCTCTCCGCCGCCCGCGACGGGTTCGGAATCGTGCTCGGCGTCGAGACCGCCCTGAGGGACGATCTCGCGGCCGGCCGCCTCGTCCGGGTCCTGCCGGACTGGGAGGCGCCGTCGCGGCCGATGCACCTCCTGACGATGCGCGACCGGCGCCCGACCGCCAAGCTGCGCCGCTTCATCGAGATGATGCTGGAGGAGTTCGGGCCGGACCGATCCGCGGTCCGGGCGGCGTCGCTGGCCCGCGGACCCGCCTGAGCAAGTCTCGAACGGAGCAGCCCCCGGATCGGCGGCCTACGCTCGGGCGGGCCAGGCGTTCGCTCGGGCGCGCCAGGCGTTGGCCTGCCGATGCAAGTCTGCTTAGGGTGCCGCCGGTGAACCGCCCCGCTTCGCACCGGCTCCGGAACGCGGAGATGGGGCACCTTGAGGGGGGAATACCATGCACACCATCACGCGCCGCAGCCTGCTCGCCGCCGGGTCCGCCGCCGCGCTCCTGTCCGCCCCGTGGGTCCGGGCGCAGGCGGGGCCGCTCCGGCTGAAATGCGGCGTCGTCACGCCCGACACCCATCCGGCGACGATCCGCCTGCGCGAGGCGGCCGAGAAGGTCGCCAAGGAGACCAACGGCGCGGTCGAGGTCGCGGTCTTCCCGAACGGCCAGCTCGGCTCGGACACCGACATGCTGAGCCAGCTCCGCTCGGGCGCGCTCGAGATGTTCGCCCAATCCTCCTCGAACCTCGCGACGCTGGTGCCGCGGGCCTCGCTCATCAACATCGCCTTCGCGTGGAGCGGCTACGACAAGGTCTGGCCGGCGGTCGACGGAGAGCTCGGCGCCTTCATCCGGTCGGAGATCACGAAGGCCGGCCTCGTGCCGTTCGAGCGGATGTGGGACAACGGCTTCCGCCAGACCACGACCAGCGTCCGGCCGATCACGAGCCCGGCCGATTTCGAGGGGCTCAAGCTCCGGGTGCCGAACAGCGCGCTGTTCACCTCCGCCTTCCGGGCGCTCGGCGCCGCGCCGGTCGCACTCAACTTCTCCGAGGCCTACTCGGCCCTGCAGACGAAGGTGGTGGACGGCCAGGAGAACCCGCTCGCCATCATCACGAGCTTCAAGCTCGTCGAGGTGCAGAAGTATCTCTCCTTCACCAACCACATCTGGGACGGCTTCTGGCTGATGTCCGGCAACCGGACCTGGTCGCGCCTGCCCGAGGACGCGAAGGCGGTGCTGACCCGCCACTTCAACCAGGCGGGCCTCGACCAGCGCCAGGACATCGCGAGCCAGGGCGTGGCGATGCGCGAGGCGCTGGGCAAGGCCGGCTTCGCGATCAACGACGCGCCCGCCGCGCCTTTCCAGGAGAAGTTGCGCAAGGCGGGCTTCTACACCGAGTGGAAGGGCAAGTACGGCGCGGAGGCCTGGGGTCACCTGGAGAAGTTCGCCGGGGCGGTCTCGTAGATCTGTCAGCTCGTTTGCTTGCCCCGTCTAGTGAAAGGTAAGTCGCGGGATCCCCTCTCCCGAGTGGGAGAGGGGTAGGGGTGAGGGTGACACGGTGCCGGGTTAAACTCTAACCGTTGAGCTGCCAGCACGACGCTCAGCGTTTCATACTGAAGCGTGTCACCCTCACCCCCGGCCCCTCTCCCACTCGGGAGAGGGGAGATGTGCCATTCTTTGGAATGTCGGTGAGGCCCGGAATGTGCGGCTCATCGCGACGACCGCCTCACCCGCGCTCCAGCGGCCGCATCACCGCGTAGAGGGCATTCTTCGCCTCGAAGCCGATGCCCGGCACGTCCGGCATCGCGACCCGGCTGTCCTCGACCGGCACCGCATCGGCGAAGCCGCCGAAGGGGGCGAAGACGTCCGGGTAGCTCTCGTTGCCGCCGAGGCCGAGACCCACCGCGATGTTGAGGGCGAATTGATGCCCGCCATGGGGCACGCAGCGGCGCGGCGACCAGCCGTGAGCGCGCAACACGTCGAGGGTGCGCAGGTACTCGACCAGCCCGTAGGACAAGGCGGGGTCGAATTGCAGGATGTCCCGGTCCGGCCGCAGGCCTCCGTGGCGGATCAGGTTGCGGGCGTCCTGGTGCGAGAACAGGTTCTCGCCGGTGGCGAGCGGCCCGTCATAGGTCGTGGCGAGCGCCGCATGGCCTAAGTAGTCGAGGGGATCGACCGGCTCCTCGTACCAGCGCAGACCGTAGGGCGCGACCGCCCGGCCGAAGCGGATCGCCTCCTCCAGCGTGAAGCGGCCGTTGACGTCGACGCAGAGGCGCGATCCGTCGCCGCCGAGGATGCCGAGCACCGCCTCGATCCGGGCGATGTCCTCCTCCAGCGGCACCAGGCCGACCTTCATCTTCACGGTGCTGTAGCCGCGGTCGAGATAGGAGCGCATCTCGTCCTTGAGGGCGTCGAGCCCCTTGCCCGGGTAGTAGTAGCCGCCGGCGGCGTAGACCCAGGCCTTGGCGTCGGCCTCAGCCCCGCGGTAGCGGTCGGCCAGCAGCCGCCACAGCGGCACGCCCTTCGCCTTGGCCAGCGCGTCCCACAAAGCCATGTCGAGCACGCCGACCGCCACCGAGCGCTCGCCGTGGCCGCCGGGCTTCTCGTTCTTCATCATCGCCGCCCACGCCCGGTGCGGGTCAAGGAGCCCGTCCTCGCCCTGGAGATCCTCGGGCGCGGCGGCCAGCAGGCGCGGGATGAAACGCTCGCGCAGGAGCCCTTGCGGCGCGTAGCGGCCGTTCGAGTTGAAGCCGAAGCCGACGACCGGGCGGCCGTCGACCATCACGTCGGTCACCACCGCGACCACGCTCGCCGTCATGGTCGAGAAGTCGATCCAGGCGTTGGCGATGTCCGACTTGATCGGCGCGACGATGTCGCGGATGGCAGTGATGCGCATGACGGATCCCCCTCGAGAGGCTGAGGCCGAGAGTCTCAGGCAACGTCTCGTAGGGGGCCGTGCCCGCGCTGACAAATGCGCGGGACGCAAGGCGTCGGCCGCGCCGGCAGGACCTTACTTCGGCGTGCCGTTCTTCTGCGCGCCGGGGCCGGTGCCGGGTGCGCCGCTGCCCGTCGGGCCCTCGCGCTGCACGGTCGGGCCGGGGCCCATATTGCCGCCGCTCGATCCCTGCGAGCCCGTCGAGCCCATGCTGCCCGGGTTGTTGCCGCCGATGCCGTTGCCCGGCGGCTGGCTCGACATCCCGGAGCCCGTGTTGCCGCTCGACGGCGGGGCGACGCCGCTGCCGTTGTTGATGCCCTGGGCGGCAGCGGTGCCGGCCAGGAGGGCGGTCGTCAGGAGGGCGATGGAGAGGGTGCGCATCGGCATGGGGGCTGTCCGCTGTTCGGGAAGCGATCGGACCGGGGCAACGGCAGGAGCGCGCCACCGTTCCCGGCCTGCGGGCCGATCGCCGAGGGCGCCCGCGGGCCGCTTGCACATCGGGGGCGACCTCATGGCTTTGCATCCCGGCTGCTCTGCATGCAGAGTAGGCGGTCTGTCGTCCTGCCGTCATGGGGCGGCGGCTATCGCCACCCGGCAGAAGGTGGCGCGGATCTTGAATAGGGAGTGCGCGGGGTCCGGTCGCGGCCCGTCCCGCGCGAAGGAGTTATGATGCAGGTGTTCCTGATCGCCCTGGGGCTCGTTGCCGTCCTGGTCGCCGTCGGCGTGTTCGGTCATCATCCCGACACCCGCGAGGACCCGATCTCCCGGCGGCGTTCCTGAGCGGAGGGCGGGAGCGGACAGGACGCGGCGCAACGGCGGCTTTCCTGGTGCGTTAGGCTTTGCGGGCGGCCGCGCGGCGGCCCCGTGGAGTCAGGTCCTCCTGCGACAGGAGCCCATCATGCCCGCATCGCGTTCGCTCACCCGCGCGCTCCTCATCGTTGCGCTCGTTTCCGCCGGCTCCCTCGCGCAGGCGCAAGGCCTCCCCGACCAGACCGGCACCGGGGGCGGGCCGCGCTCCACCATCACGGCGCCGAATACCAGCTCGGTCGGCCAGACCGTGCCGCGTCCCGGCGCGGTCGAACACCGCCTGGAGCGTCGGATCGACGACCGCACCCGCCAGGAGCGCGTCGACGACCAGATCGACACCGGCATCTGCGTCGGCTGCAACCGGTAGAGCGGCTCCGCCGAGGGCCGGTCAGCCCAACAGCTCGGCGAGCCGCACCCGGGCGCGGTTGATCCGGCTCTTCACGGTGCCGACCCGGCACTCCATCGCCGTCGCGATGTCCTCGTAGGAGAGGTCGTGCACGGCCGAGAGCAGCAGCGCCTCGCGCTGGTCCGGCACCAGGCGGTCGAGAGCGGCCTGCAGGTCGTGCAGGTCGAGGGTACCCTGCTGCGCCGGCAGGGAGACCAGGCTCGCGGCGAACAGCCCGTCGGGATCGCCGACCTCGCGCGCCCGCTTCTGGTGCTCGGAATAGAAGCTGTTGCGCAGGATGGTGTAGAGCCAGGCCGAGAGGTGGGTGCCGGGGACGAACCGGTCCTGCGCCGTCCAGGCCTTGAGCAGGGTCTCCTGCACCAGGTCGTCGGCGCGGCTGCGGTCGTTGCACAGGGTCACGGCCCGGCGCCGCAGCCGCGGCACCTCCCCGACGAGGTCGCGGCGGAAGGTCTCCGCGGCGCCGGTGTCGAGCCCGGCCAGCGCCTCGGCGAGGCGCGCGACCAGCGACTGCAGTTCTGCGGCGGGCGGGAGCGCGGCCTCGTCGTAGGCGGCGCGCAGGGCCGCCCCGAGATGAGCCTGGATGCCGGCCGGCAGCGACGGCGCCGGGGATTGCGCGGGGTCGGTCCGGTCCGGGTCGGTGTGGGGCGGCGCCATCGTGCGGTCTCCGGTGACCGACGCTTAACGCATGCTCCATCGTACCATTACAATGATCCGGCCATACTAGTCCGCCGGGTATGGCCGGCAGCCCGCGCAGGCGTGCGCCGCCCCCCGCCGCCGCTATCGCTCCTCCCCGCGCCCCGGCTCCGGACCGCCGTCGGCCGATGCGGCCAGGCCCGGCACCAGGGGCAGGGCCGCCGCGCACGCGGCCGCCATGACCCAGAACGCCCCCGCCCCGAGGGCGCCGTAGAGCGGGCCGGCCGCCAGCGTCGCAAGCGCCGTGGCGAGGCCGAGGCCGAGGGTGCCGTAGAGGGTCTGGGCCGTCGCCGCGAGGGCGGGCGGCACGGTCTGCCCGAGGATGCGCATCGCCGCGAGGTGGAGGAGCGCGAAGGTCAGCCCGTGCAGGGCCTGGATGCCGGCGAGCGCCGGCAGCGCGACGGTGAGCGCCGCCACCGACCAGCGCAGGATCCCGGCGCCCGCCGCCAGGGCGAGGGCGCCGGCGGGGGCGAGGCGCGCGAGGAGCGGCGGGCCGAGGACGAGGAAGACCAGGACCTCCGCCGCCACCGCCTCGGCCCAGAGCAGGCTCGCGGTGCCTGCGCTCAGGCCCGCTTCGCGCCAGCGGATCACCGCGAAGGCGTCGTGCACCGCGTGGCTGCCGACCACCAGGGCCGCCACCGCGACGAGGCGGCGAAAGCCTGGCGCGCGCAGGAGCAGGCCGGCCCCGGCGGTGACGGGCGCCCCGGAAGAGGCCGCCGCATCCGGCAGGCGCAACGTCGCGCCGGCGAGCGCCGCGAAGGCGAGAGCGCCGGCGACCGGCAGGGCCGAGAGGCCGAGCCATCCGGTGACCTGGCCCGCGACGAGGGTACCGGCGATGAAGGCCGCCGAGCCCGCGCCCCGCACGGTGCCGTAGGCGAAGCGGGCGGCCCCGGCGGCGGGCAGCGCCAGGGCGTCGGCGAGCGGCGCGAGCGGCGCGGTCGCGGCGGCGTGGACGAGGCCGGCGAGCAGGAGACCGGCGAAGCCGTGCCCGGCGAGGTAGAGGAGGGCACTTCCCCCGAGAGGGCGGCGCAGGCCGCGAGCACGGCCCGGCCGGCCGCGAGCCGGTCGGCGAGGCGGCCCGCGAGGGGACCGGCGGCGAGCCGGATGCCGGTGCCGGCGGCGAGCACCAACCCGACCTCCGTCGGCGAGAGCCCGCGCTGGCTGAGGAGCGCGGGCAGGAACGGCGTGGTGAGGCCGTAACCGGCATAGAGCGCGGCGTAGACGACGAGGAAGCGCGGCAGCACGGCTCCGACCTGCATCCCGCAAGCCTACAGCAACGCCCGGACAGCCGCGCGGCCGGTCAGAGCAGGCCGGCGCCGTGCGGGTGGTCCCGCGGCGGCTCGACCGTGACGATGGCCCCGAGGCCGAGGATGAGGGCGCCGGCGGCGCAGAAGGCGAGGGAGAGGGCGGCGATGATCATGGGCACGAGCTTCGCGATTCCGTGCTTAACGCGAGCTTGCCGAACAGGGTGAAGAGAGGGAAAACCCCAGCATCCACACCGCGCGGGCGGCGAGGTGCGGCGCGGCCGCCACGGCCACGCAAACGCCATCATCGCCGCAGCGGCGCAAGGCGAAAGACCGTCAACGGGAGGACGCCCCATGGAGTACCGCACGCTCGGCCGGTCAGGCCTGAAGGTCTCGCCGCTCTGCCTCGGCACGATGATGTTCGGCGGGCCGACCCCGGACGGGGAGGCCGAGCGCATCGTCGCGGATGCGCGCGAGCAAGGGATCAACTTCATCGACACGGCGAACGCCTATACCGAGGGGCGTTCGGAGGAGGTGGTGGGCCGGGCCATCGCCCGCGACCGCGACGCCTGGGTGCTCGCCACCAAGGTGGCGAACGCGATGGGGACGGGGCCGAACGACCGCGGCCTGTCGCGCGCCCACATCGTGCAGGCCTGCGAGGCGAGCCTCCGGCGGCTCGGCACCGACCGGATCGACCTCTACTACCTCCACAAGGAGGACCACGAGACGCCGCTCGCGGAGACCGTGCGGGCGATGGCCGACCTGATCCGGGCCGGCAAGGTGCGCTATTTCGGGGTCTCCAACCACCGCGCCTGGCGGGTGGCCGAGATCTGCCGCCTGTGCGACGAGCACGGCATCGACCGGCCGGCGGCGAGCCAGCCCTACTACAACGCCCTCAACCGGATGCCGGAGGTCGAGCACCTGCCGGCCTGCGCCCATTATGGCCTCGGCGTCGTACCCTACTCGCCGCTCGCCCGCGGCGTGCTGACGGCGAAGTACCGCCCCGGCGAGACCCCGCCCGAGGGCACCCGCGCCGGGCGCGGCGACACCCGGATGATGCAGACCGAGTGGCGGCCCGAGAGCCTGCGCATCGCCGAGGAGCTGAAAGCCCACGCGGAGGCCAAGGGCGCCTCCGTGATCGACTTCGCGGTGGCCTGGGTGCTCAACAACCGCGCCGTCACCGCGGTGATCGCCGGACCCCGCACCTTCGACCAGTGGCGCGCCTATGCCGGGGCGCTCGCCTACCGCTTCGCGCCGGAGGACGAGGCCCTGGTCGACCGCCTGGTGCCGGCGGGTCATCCCTCGACCCCGGGCTACACCGATCCGGCCTATCCGCTCGAGGGCAGGACCACCTGGACGGCGGCCCGGGACTGAGCCACGCTCGTCGTCGTCAGGCTAACGGCGCATCCGATGTGGATGACGTCGGTCCGACGGCGATTTCCTCTTGGAACGCGCCGCGCACGGCTTAGTTGTTGACGCTATGTGCCCAGGCATGTCCACTGTTCGACCCTGGGAGACGGGTTGCAGACCGGAGGAGACCGATGGCGATCAAGACCACCAAGAAGGCTGAGACGAAGGCCGAGCCCGAAGCCGCCGCCCCGAAGGCCAAGGCCGCCCCGAAGGCGGCGGCCAAGGAGGCCAAGGACGACGCCAAGGATGAGGGCAAGGGCAAGAAGGTCGCCGCTCCGAAATCCGGCGACAAGCCGAACGCCCTGCAGAAGCCGCTGCAGCCGACGCCCGAGCTCGCCGCCATCGTCGGCGACAGCCCGATCCCGCGCGGCGAGGTGGTGAGCAAGGTGTGGGATTACATCCGCAAGCACTCGCTCCAAAACCCCGAGAACAAGCGCGAGATCCTCGCCGACGACAAGCTGAAGAAGGTCTTCGGCAAGGACAAGGCGACGATGTTCGAGATGAACAAGTACCTCGCCCAGCACCTGAAGTAGGGCGATCGGCCTCCTCCCGTCCGGATGGTCGCGCGATGCGGCCATCCGTTCCCCTCCGCGGAGCGGGAGAGGCGGGGGCCACGAAACCGATCCGCGCGACCGAAGGCGGGCGGGCCGCAAACCCGCACCCGTGCGCGACGGTCTCGCGCGACCCCGGGGCCCTGGCGCCCGGCCGGATGCTCCGAGAACGCCCGTATCCCAGGAATGCCGCGATCCCAGGACCCCGACCGCGATCCCGGCGCAGCCGGCCGGCGGCGGGCGCTCGCCGCCATCCTGTTCCTGATCGTCCTGGTCGTCGGCGGAGTGTGGCTCGCCGATGCGCTGCGGCGCGAGTCGGCCCGCGAGGATTGCCTGGCGAGCGGCCGGCGGGACTGCGCGGTGCTGCGGTCCGAACCGTGATCGACGGATAGACGCGCCACGTCGCGCGGGACGAGGCCCGCATCGACGACTTCAGCGCCGACCGTATTTTTCCTATCATGCCGGCGTCCCGATGCGTCTCGGATGGCCTGGGATGACGACGTTGCACCGACACCCCGGGGAACTCCGCTCCGCCTCGCCGATGAGGCGGCGCACCGTTCTGGCCGGCCTCGGGGGCCTACTCGCTTTCCCGCGTGCGGCGCGGGCGCAGGCCGATCCGGCGCTGCCGGTCGTCGGCTATCTCGGCCCCGAATCGCCCGGGCCCTTCGCCAGCCGGCTCGCCGCCTTCCGCGAGGGGCTCGCCGAGGCGGGAGTCATCGAGGGGCGCGACGTCGGGATCGACTTCCGCTGGGCCGAGGGGCGCTACGAGCGGCTGCCGGACCTCGCGCGGGAGCTGGTCGCGCGCCGGGTCGCGGTGCTGGCGGCGCCCGGTGGGGCGCCCGTCGCGCTCGCCGCCAAGGGCGTCACCGCGACGATCCCGATCGTGTTCGAGATGGGCGGCGACCCGGTCGCGCTCGGCGTCGTGCAGGATCTCGCGCGCCCGCGCGGCAACCTCACGGGCGTGTCGAGCCTGAGCGTGGAGGTCTCGGGCAAGCGTCTGGAATACCTGCACGAGGCCGTGCCGGGCGCCCGGTCCTTCGCGGTGGCGTTCAACCCGACGAGCCCGACCGCGCCGTCGCAGCTGCGCGCCCTGCACGAGGCCGCCGGGACGCTCGGCGTGCAATTGCGGATCTCCCCGGTCCGAGGCGAGGAGGATTTCGCGTCGGTCTTCGCGGAGGCGGCGGCCCTGCGGCCCGGGGGGCTCGTCTTCACCTCCGACCCCTACTTCGCCCTGCGCAGCCGGCTGCTCGCCGACCTCGCGCGCCGCCACGCTCTGCCGGCGGTGACGCAGACGCGGGATTTTCCGCTGGCCGGCGGCCTGATGAGCTACGGCGGCGACTTCACCCAGACCCATCGGCTGGCCGGCCTCTATACCGGCCGGATCCTCAAGGGCGAGCGGCCCGCCGACCTGCCGGTGCAGCTCGTCACGAAGGTCGAGCTGTTCGTGAACCTCGCGGCCGCCGCCGCCCTCGGGCTGACCGTTCCGACCTCGCTCCTCGTCGGCGCCGACACGGTCATCGAGTGAGCGGGGCGGCGAGCTCCCGTCCGGACGCGGACGGCGACGCGCAAGTGACGCCGAAGACCGGCACCTCCCGCGTCCATCCTTTCAGCGGCAGCGTGCCGAGGGGCGTGACGGCGCAACGTCCGGGCGCGGCCTCGGCCAGGGTCGCGTCGACCAGGACCTGCGCGTCCGCCGCCGCGGCGCAGAGGCGGGCGGCGAGGTTCACCACCGGGCCGATCGCCGTGTAGTCGGAGCGGCCCTCGCAACCGATCCGCCCGACGGTCGCCGGCCCCATCGCGGCGCCGACGCCGAAGCCGAGGCGAAAGCCCCGCGCGTCCCACGCCGCCGCGAGCGGCCGGACCACCGCCTGCATGTCGACGGCGAGCCGGATGGCCGTGGGCCCTGGGTCGGCCACCGGCACCGGCGCGTTGACGAGCGCCATCAGGCCGTCGCCGGTGAAGGTCACGAGGGTCGCGCCATGCGCCGTGATCGCGCCGCCGAGGGCTGCGAAATACTCGCCCAGGACCTCGATCACCGTCTCGGGCGCGGCGGCGGCCGAGAAGGCGGTGAAGCCGCGCAGGTCGCCGAACACCACCGCCACCTCGACGCGGCGCCCGTCGAGCACGCCGTCGTCGCCGCAGCGATCGACGAGTTCGGCGACCTGCGGGGCGAGGAAGCGCCGCAGGCGCCCGATGCGCTCCTGGCGCTCCTGCGACAGCGCCAGATCGCGCGCCATCGCGTTGAACCGGGCGGCGAGCCGGCCGAGCTCGTCCGCCGAGGCGACGGCGATGCGGTGCCCGAAATCCCCGGCGCCGATCCGCTGCGTGCCCTCTTCGAGCAGGCGGATCGGGCCGGTCATGCGACGCGCCAGCCCGTAGGCGAGGGCGGCGGCGAACAGGAGGCCGAGCAGGATCAGCGCGCCGGTGCGCAGGAGAGCGCGGACGAGCGGCGCGGCCGCCTCCGCCAGGGGCTGCATCACCACCACCGTCCAGTCGACGCCCGGGACCGTCGCGGCCGCGGCGACCACGCGGCGGCCGAGGCTGTCGCGGCCCGTGGCGGTGCCGCCGGCCGCCCGCGCCTCGGCGCGCAAGGCCGCGAGCGCGCGCGCCGCCGGATCGTCGGCACCGCGCAGCACGAGGCTGAGATCCGGATGGGCGACGAGCCGGCCCGGACCATCGAGCACGAAGGCTCGGCCCGTCTCGCCGATGCGGATCCCGGAGATCACCTCCCGGATCAGCTTGAGGTTGATCTCCGCCACCGCCACCCCGACCGAGGCGCTGGTGCCCGCGACCGCGACGGTCATGAACGGCTCGGAGCCGCGATGATAGGTGACCGGCCCGTACCAGGCCCGGGCAGCACCGGCCGGGGCTTTCCGGGCACCGGCCACCGCCGGATCGCCCGAGCGGTCGGCGCCGCTGCCGGTGCGGTTGAGGCTGACGCGGGAGACCTGCAGCCGCTCGCGGCCCTCCCCGTCGACGAGGGTGAGCTGCGCGATCGCCGGCACCTGCCGCAGCAGGCGCAGGGCGTCGAGGCGCTGCGACTCCTCCGCGGTCGACGTCCAGGGCAGCTGCACCATCCAGCCGAGCTGTCCGCGGATGGTGTCGATGAAGCCCTGGATGCGGAAGGCCGCGTCCCGCGCCTCCAGGCCGAGGAGCGCGTGGAGCTGGTCGCGCCGGTCGCGGGTGCCGAACCACTCCTCCAGCCCGCCATTGGCGAACAGCGGCAGCGCCACCGCGGAGAACAGCACGACGCAGTACTTCGCGAAGAGCGACCGGCGCGGATCGAGCGCGGGCCTGACCATCGTTGGCGCCTCCCGCCCCGCTAGAGCGCCTCACGATCGCGCTGCAATCGCGAAGCTCTCTAAGTCTCTGCCTTGCCGCATTTTCTTCGACGAACCGGTATCCACTTCGTCGGAAAATGCTCTAGCGAGCTTGCGCACCTCCGGCACCGGACTCCTCGAGGAGCAGCGTGCGGATGTCGGTGAGGACGAGCGCCGGCTCGAAGAAGTCGAGGCTGTAGATGTTGCGGACCGAGCCCCTGCGATCGATCAGGAAGGCGCGGAAGACGTGGTTCAGCCCGCCGTCGGCCTTGGCATCGACGCGCTGCCCGTAAGCGGTGAGGATCGGTGCCAGCGCGGCCCGGTCGGGCGCGGTCAGGAAGGCCCAGGCGGGCGCGGCCGGATCGGCGGAGCGCCACGCGGCGGCGAAGCTGCGCATCACTCCCGGCGTGTCGTGCTCGGGGTCGAAGCTCAGGGTGACGAGGCGCATCCGACGCGCCAACCCCGGATCCGTCGCGGCGAGATCCTGCAGCCGGGCCATGTCGGCGCTGGCGAGCGGGCAGACGTCGCCGCAGCGCGTGTAGATCAGCGCCAGGACGGTGATGCCGCGGGGCTCTTCCAGGAGATCCCGGCGCACGCCGGCCTCGTCGAGGACGGTGCCGCCGGATGCGGGCTTGATCGGCGGCAGGCGGTAGCTCCCCGGCGCCGGAATCGGAAACACGGATGCTGCCGCAGGGCGCGGCGCGTGCCCCTCATGCGCGCGGGCGCCATGAAGGAGGGCGAAGGCAGCGCCGAGGACGAGCGCCGCGAGGCGGGGAAGCGAGGGGCGTCGCATCGCCGTCACGGCCCGTAGAGCGAGGCGGAGCCGAACGCCATCATGTGCGGCCGCCCGAGCCGCTCGGCGGTGAAGTCGATCGCGAAGCGTGCCGCCAATTCCTTCCCGTTCCAGGTATAGGCCTTGAGGAACTGCTCGTTCTCCGCCCCGGTCTTGTCCCAGTTCGCGAGCAACGAGCTGGTATAGTAGATCCGTTTGCCGTCCCAGCTCTGCGAGACCATGTTGAGCTGCGCACCGATCTTCTTCTCGTAGATCTGCCGTGGCCGGTCGGGATCGGAGACGTCGAAGACCCGGGTGGTGCCGTCCATGAAGGTGTCGACGAAGAGCGTGCGGTCATCGGCCGAGAGGCTGATGTCGACGGGCACCGGAAGCTTCGCGGGGTCGCCGATCTCGGCTACCGGCTTGGCGCTCCAGGCACCTCGCTCGTCCTCGCGCACCAGCCAGAGCTTCGCGGTCAGCGCGGTCGAGGTGAAGGCGTAGGTGTGCCGCGGCCCCCAGGCCCAGCGGATCTCGAGCGGCACCCCGGGTACGCTGAGCACGGTGCGGGGCGTCCTGGCGTGGAAGTCCCACAGCACCATCGTCTGGCCGAAGCGCTTCATCGCCTCGGCATCCTTCATCAGCTCGCCGAGGGGACGCATGTAGTTGTCGAGCCCGGTGAAGGACGAGGTCAGCATCACGTTGCGGCGCGGCAGCACGCGGGCGTCGTAGCCGTACCCGTCCGCCCCGGCCTCGATCCGGGCGCCGTTCGGTGCGGCATCGGTCGGCAGCCAGTGCGTCGCGACGTACTCGCCCTCGTTCGAATACTCGACCAAAGCCGCCCGGCCGGTGCCGTCGCGGTTCGACAGGCTCGGGATCAGCATGCGGCCGGGCAGCGCGTAGGCGCCGTGCGGGCCGGCCGCGCCGCCGCTCTTCTCGACGAAGTCGTCGATCACCTTGACGAGACGGGGCTCGGCCGGGTCGCTCGCGACGTCGAAGATGAAGATCCGGCTGTCCGACAGGCCGGCGGCCCAGAACTGGCGCCGGTCGTCGGTGAACCCGCCGTGATGCGCCTCGTGCCGGCCGCCGACCGGGGCGGCGTGGATCGGCTTGCCGAAAGTGGGGGAGGATTCGCGGGCATCGACCGTGACGAGCTTGTCCGAGCCGTCACCCAGCCCCTCGACCCCGAGGGTCCAGACATAGACGAAATCCTCGATGCCGGTGATCTTCGCCATGTAGGGCGACTGGCAGGTCTCGTCTGCGCGCACCGACGACGTGGCCAGCAGGGACGAGGCGGCACACAGCATCGCGGCGATCCCGCGGCATGGGATTGCACGGCCTTCCCGCATGGACACCTCCTGTCGCGCGCACGACCGATGCCGCCCCGTATCCGCCGGATGTGCTTTACTGTTAAAAGCACTCTGGAGCAGGGCATGATACCGCCGCGATACCGATTGCATCCATGTTTTGCCGGTTATGCCTGTCTGTCAATGGATTGTATCAATACAAATCCACCGTGCCCGAACAGATCGATCGTTGCTCGGTCGAAGCATTGCAGCCAAGCTTTCGCCCGAGTTTCGGCGGTCCTGTCGATGTTCCGGGCGTCGGAACCGATACGGTCGTGCCGGCCGCATCGTCCGGGCCGCGTCCCTTGCGGCCTCCCTCGCCGGTGGGCATCTGACGGGCATGACACCGACGGCCCTGAACGACGAAAGCCTCGCCCCCTTCCTGGCGGCCTTCTACGGCCGCGTCCGCGACGACCCGCTCCTCGGCCCGGTCTTCGCGGCCGCGGTCCCCGACGCCGATTGGCCGCGGCACATGGCGACGATCGAGGCGTTCTGGTCGTCGGTGCTGTTCAGGACCGGCCGCTACAAGGGCAACCCGTTCGGCCGGCACCAGGCCCTCGGCGTCCTGCGCCCGGAGCATTTCGCGCGCTGGCTCGACCTCTTCCGGGAGACGGCGGTGGCGCATTTCACGCCGGAGGACGCCGCCGCCTTGCAGGACCGGGCCGAGCGGATCGGCGACAGCCTCAAGGCCGGCCTGTTCTTCCGTCCCGAGATCGCGGGAGCGCCCGCTTCCGGCTCCGGACCGTCTGCCACCGGTGCACCTGCCAGGTGAGCATCATGCTCGCCGCCATGAGGGCGGCGTGCAGGAGATGGAGGGCCAGGGGCGTGTTCGGCATCGGCGTCATCCCTGCGGACGGAGCGTGCGCAGCAGGGATCGTGCTTGCAACAATCGGGCCCAACGAGGGACCTGGCGCGTTTCGCGGCTCACCGCACCACCGGGCTCACGACGGCAGCAGGACTCGCGCGGTGGCGGCACGGGCCAGGGTCGCCAGCATGTCGGTCTGGGTCACGATCCCCAGAACCGTGCGGTCCGGCGCGGTCACCACGACGGCGTGGGTGCGGCCGTCCGTCAGCGCCGGCACCAGCGCCACCGCCGGCTCGTCCGGCCCCGTGATCCGGGCCGCGGACATCGCCTGCGCGATGTCGCCCGCAGGCCCGCGGGTCAGCTCGCGCAGGCCGACGGTGCCGAGGAGGCGGCCGGCCTCGTCCACGACCGGCAGGATGCGGACATCGTGCCTGAACAGCAGTTCGACTGCCCGCGCGACCGGCGCGTCCACTGCGACGGTGATGACGTCGCGCGACATCACCTCGGCGCAGATCAGCGTTCCGTGCGAGCGCACGAGCGCCTTGTGTTCGACCTCGCGCAGCAGCCGGTCGAGGTCGGTGCGGTCGATGTCGAGGGTTTCGTCGAGCGCGAGCAGGGCCGCGTCGATGTCCTCGGCGTGGAATCCGACGCGCATCGGGGCGGGCAGGTCGGCGGTGGCGTGCGGGTTGACCGGGATGGAGGCCGGGACGTGGGGGTACTGGCGCCGGGCCAGCCGGTGGAAGACGATGCCGAGCCCCACCAGGATGAGCGAGTTGAGGCCGACCGGGACGAACGGGAACAGGAACCCGGACGAGGTGACCGCCGGACCGCCGATCAGCGCGGTCAGCGCCGCGGCGCCGCCGGGCGGGTGAAGGCAGCGGGTGAGCGACATGACGGCGATGGCGACCGACACCCCGACGCCGATCGCCGCCACCGGGTCGGGAATGAAATGCGCGGCGGTCACCCCGATGAGCGCCGAGAGCGTGTTTCCGCCGATGATCGACCAGGGCTGTGCCAGGGGGCTCGCGGGCACAGCGAAGAGCAGCACCGCGCTCGCGCCCATCGGCGCGACGATCGTCGGGATGTGCGGCCCCTGGCCGACCATCCAGCCGCTGATCAGCCCGGTGAGCGCGATGCCGATCAGGGCACCAAGGCAGGCGACGAGGCGATCGCGCAGGGTCGCACCGGGAAGCATCGGCGGGAGCACGGGCCTGATCAGCCGGCTCCCCCAGCGGCGGACCCAGGAGCGCACGGATCCGAGGCGCAACGGCCCGACGATCCCGGACAGGCGCGACAATCCCCTCATACCGGCCGGATTCCTCGACAAGGCGGAGCGTGACGGCGCCGGTCTCCGCGCGCCGATCGGCGCACCTCTACGAGCTACGCTTCAGCTTGCAAAGATTGAAGGCACCATGCCCGTCACGACGGCATGCGATGGCGCGACCGCTCGCTCCGTCACGTCTGCGCCCCCAGCTCGGACGACAGGCGTTCGGCCTCCTCGCGCAGGCGCGGCGCGAGGGTGCCGGCCCGCTCGGCGGTGAGGCGCGAGGACGGGCCCGTCAGCGCCATGGCGCCGATCAGCCGGCCGCCGGCGCCGAAGACCGGCATCGCCAGGGAGGCGACGTGCGGGTCGGTGACGCCCGAGCTGTAGAGCGGCAATTCGGGCTTGTCCTGCGGCGTCCGCTCGCCGAAGGCCGCCAGCACCTGGGCGATCGCCGACTGGTCCATCGGCCGCATGTCACCCGGCCGCACGTTCATGCGCAAAGGGTAGGGCGAATCGGCCCGGAACAGGCACAGCCGCTGGTTCCCGCGGCGGATGTAGAACGACGCCGTCTCCAGGGATTCGGCCGCGAGCCGCTCCAGCACCGGAACCACCCGCTCCTCCAGCGCGAAGGATTGCTGGTAGACCGAGCCGATCCGCGCCGCCTCCACCCCGAGACGGTAGCGCCCGTCGTCCAGCCGCTCGATCAGGCCGAACTTCTCGAGCGAGATGCACAGCCGCATGATGGTGCTCTTCACGAGCTCCGTGCGCCGGGCGAGTTCCGTCAGCTCGAGCGCGTCGTCGCCGCGCTGGAACGCGGTCAGGACGGCCAGCACCCGCTCCGCCGAGGCGACGCCTTCGAGCTTGGGTCTCGGTCGGGCCTCTTTCGGCATCGTCTCACGCTCACTCACGTTTCGGGGGTGCGGACGCCTCCCTTAGCGGCGCTCTGCGCCGCCGCCAAACGGCCGGCAAGCCGGTCTCGGGCCCTGCGACATTCGCGCAAGGCAGCCCGCGCTTGACCCCTCCAGACGACGCGGCTAGGTAAAATGAAACGCCGTTGCAAAAACGCAGGGAGAGAACGCCATGATGCGGGCAGGACCGGCACAGCCGGCATTCACGCCACCCGGTGCGGTTGACGAGCACGCGCTGCATCGCAAGATGATGTGGCGCATCCTGCCGTTCCTGTTCGTCTGTTACGTGGTCAGCTACCTCGACCGCGTGAATGTCGGCTTCGCCGCGCTGACGATGAACAAGGACATCGGGCTCTCGGCGACCGCGTTCGGCGTCGGCGCCGGGCTGTTCTTCTTCGGCTACTTCATCGCCGAGATCCCCAGCAACCTGATCATGATGCGCGTCGGCGCCCGGATCTGGATCGCCCGGATCATGATCACCTGGGGCCTGGTCTCGGCGGCGACCGCCTTCGTCACCGGTCCGGTCCAGTTCGGCATCGCCCGCTTCCTCCTAGGGCTCGGCGAGGCCGGTTTCGTGCCCGGCGTGTTCCTGTACCTGAGCCTGTGGTTCCCCTCGGCCGTGCGGGCGCGGGCGACGGCCCTGTTCCTGCTCGGCATCCCGGTCGCCAACATCCTCGGCTCGCCGATCTCGGGCGCGCTGATCCAGGTCGAGGGTTTCGGTCTCAAGGGCTGGCAGTGGCTCCTGATTCTCGAGGCGCTGCCGGCGGTGGCCCTCGGGGTCGCCTGCCTGTTCGTCCTGACCGATCGGCCCGAGAAGGCGGCCTGGCTGACGGTGCCTGAGCGCGACGCCCTCGTGGCGAAGCTCGCGGCCGAGAAGGCGGCGATCGAGCAGAAGCACAAGATGACGCTCGCCCAGGCGCTGCGGAACTGGCGCGTCCTGATGCTCGCCAGCATCAATTTCTGCGCCATCGTCGGCTCGCTCGGCATCGGCCTGTGGCTGCCGCAGATCATCAAGCAGCTGGGGCTCGCCACCTCCCTCGTCGGGGTGGTGACGGCGATCCCCTATCTCTGCGGCGCGGTCGCCATGGTGGTGTGGGGCCGGATGTCCGACCGCGGCAGCGACCGGACGATCTATCCGGCGATCTCGCTCCTCGTCGGATCCGCGGCGCTGATCGCCAGCGCCTTCACGCCGTCGCCGGTCCTCACCATCGCGGCGCTCTGCGTGGCGGTGATGGGCATCAACTCCTTCGTCGCCACCTTCTGGGCGGTGCCCTCTAGCTTCCTCACCGGCCGGGCCGCCGCCGGTGGAATCGCCATGATCGTCTCGATCGGCAATCTCGGGGGCTTCGCCGGACCGTACATGATCGGCCTGGTGCGCGACCTCTCGGGCGGGTTCACCGCGCCGCTGGTGGCGGTCGGCCTCTGCCTGCTCGCCGGCGCCGCCCTGATGCTCGCCTTCGGCCGGCGCGCCCGCCGCGCCGACCTGCCCGCCGCGATCCCGGCCTGACGCCGGGACCCTGAAGCCGAGAGCCCGCCCGCATGATCCCGCGCCTTCCCCTCGTGCCCGAGACGGCGTCGCTCCACGCGGCCTTCTGCGCCGAGCTGCGGGCGCGGGGCTTTGCCGGCGACCTGTCGCTGACGCAGGCCGACCGCACCGTGCTGGCGACCGACAACTCGATCTACCAGCTCACGCCGCGAGCCATCGCCTTTCCGCGCGAGCGCGACGACCTCGTGCGGATCGCCAAGCTCCTGGCGGAGGACCGCTTCGCGGAGATCCGGATCGCGCCCCGCGGCGGCGGCACCGGCACCAACGGCCAGTCCCTCACCGACGGGCTCGTGGTCGATTGTTCGCGGCACATGAACCGCATCCTGGCGATCGATCCGGTCGCCCGCACGGTCCGGGTCGAGGCCGGGGTCGTCAAGGACCAGCTCAACGCCGCCCTCAAACCCCACGGGCTGTTCTTCGCCCCCGAGCTCTCGACCTCGAACCGCGCCACGATCGGCGGCATGATCTCGACCGACGCGAGCGGCCAGGGCTCCTGCCTCTACGGCAAGACCCGCGACCACGTCCTGGCGCTGACCACGATCCTCTCCGACGGCACGGTCTGGCACTCCGAGCCCCTCGACGAGGCCGGCCTCGCCGCCGCCAAGGCGCGGCCCGACCGGGCCGGCGCGATCCACCGGGAGGTCGACCGGCTCCAGCGCGAGAACGCGGCGCTCATCGCCGAGCGGTTTCCCCCGCTCAACCGCTGCCTCACCGGCTACGACCTCGCCCATATTCGACGCGCCGACGGGCGGTTCGACCTCAATGCGGTGCTGTGCGGCTCGGAAGGCACGCTGGGCCTCATCGCCGAAGCGACCCTGAACGTCCTGCCGTTGCCGAGCCACATGGCCCTGGTCGTCCTGCGCTATGCCGGCTTCGACGCGGCGCTCCGCGACGCGCGGGCGCTGGCGGGGAGCGGGGCGGCCTCGATCGAGACGGTCGATTCGACGGTGCTGGCGCTGGCGCAGGGCGATCCGGTTTGGGACGGCGTCGCGGCCTACTTCCCCGAGGATGCGGGCGAGCGGGCCCGCGGCGTCAACCTCGTCGAGTTCGTCGGCGACAGCGAGGCCGCGGTCGAGGCGGCGGTCGCCCGCCTCACCGCGATCCTCGACGCTGCCGGAGCCGAGGCCGGACGGCGCGGCTACACGATCGCGCGGGGCGAGGCCGAGGTCGGCCGCCTCTGGACCATGCGCAAGAAGGCCGTCGGCCTCCTCGGCAACCGCAAGGGCGAGGCGCGCCCGATCGCCTTCGTGGAGGACACCGCGGTCCCGCCGGAGCATCTCGCCGACTTCATCGCCGAATTCCGCGGCGCCCTCGACCGGCGCGGCCTCGACTACGGCATGTTCGGCCACGTCGATGCCGGCGTGCTGCACGTGCGCCCGGCCATCGACATGAAGGCGCCCGGCGCCGAGACCCTGGTGCGCGCGGTCACCGAGGACGTCGTCGCGCTGACGCAGAAATACGGCGGGCTCCTGTGGGGCGAGCACGGCAAGGGCGTGCGCTCCGAGTTCTCGCCAAAGGTGTTCGGCCCGCTCTACCCGGTGCTCCAAGCGGTGAAGGCCGCCTTCGACCCGAGGAACCAGTTCAACCCGGGCAAGATCGCGGCCCCCGCGGCCGGCGCGCTCCTCACCATCGACGGCGTGCCGACCAAGGGCGGCCACGACCGGGCGATTCCCCCCGCGTCGCGGGCCGCCTACGACGAGGCGCTGCATTGCAACGGCAACGGCGCCTGCTTCTCGTACGATCCGGACGAGGCGATGTGCCCGTCCTGGAAGGGGACGCGGGAGCGCCGGCACTCGCCCAAGGGCCGCGCCCAGCTGATGCGCGAGTGGCTGCGCCGCCTTGCCGAGCAGGGCTTCGACCCGCCGGCGGAGGCCCGGGCCTCGCGCGTGCAGGCTGGCTGGCGCAGCTTCACGGCCCGCCTCGTCGCGACCTTGAGCCGGCGGGACGACGATTTCTCACACGAGGTGCACGAGGCGATGGCCGGATGCCTCGCCTGCAAGTCGTGCACGGGCTTGTGCCCGATCAAGGTCGACGTCCCGACCTTCCGGGCGAAGTTCCTCGAACTCTATCACGGCCGCTACCTGCGGCCCCTACGCCATCACGCGGTCGCGGCCCTGGAGCCGCTGGCCCCCTGGCTCGCCCGGGCGCCGCGTCTCGTCAATGCCGCGACGCGGCTCGGGGCGGGGAGGGCGGTCGGGCTCGTCCACGCCCCAACCCTGTCGGGCATCGATCTCAAGACGGAGATGGCGCGCCGCGGCGTCGCCCTGGCCGATCCGGGCGCGCTGGCGCAACTCACCCCCGCGGAGCGGCTGGCGAGCGTCGTCGTGGTGCAGGACGCCTTCACCAGCCACTACGACACGCCGGTCCTGCTGGCCCTGCTCGATCTCCTGATCGGACTCGGCATCCGACCCTGGCTCGCGCCCTACCGCCCGAACGGCAAGCCGCTGCACGTCCACGGCTTCCTCGGGCGGTTCGAGCGGCTGGCGGCCGCGAACGCCGCCGATCTCGACGCGATCGCCGCGACCGGCATCGCGCTGATCGGCCTCGACCCGTCGATGACCCTGACCTACCGCTCGGAGTACCGGCAGGCCCTGCCGGGGCGCGACCTGCCGCAGGTCCGCCTCGTCCAGGAATGGCTCGCCGCGCGCCTCGACGGCGGCACGCCCGAGCCAGCCGGCGAACCCTACTGGCTCCTGCCGCACTGCACCGAGCGGGCGACGGCGCAAGCCGCCGTGGCGGAATGGGCGAGCGTCTTCCGGGCGCTGGGCCTACGCCTCGGCATTCTGCCCTCCGGCTGCTGCGGCATGGCCGGCACCTACGGCCACGAGGCCGAGAACCGGGCGACCTCCGAGCGCATCTACGGCCTCAGCTGGGCCAAGCCCGTGGCCGAGAAGGGCCGGACCGGCCGCCTCCTCGCCGACGGCTATTCCTGCCGCTCGCAGGCCAAGATCATCGACGGCGTGCGGCTGCCGCACCCGGTCGAGATCCTGCGCGATCACCTCGCGACGAGAAATCCCGCGCCCCGCCTCGTCGAGGCGGCGCGCTGAACTCGACATCACAGGAGCCCATCATGACGGAGCGCACGCAATTCAGGTTCGGCCTCGTCGGCTACGGCGAGATCGGCAGCACCCTCGGGGCCGGCCTTCGCGGCGCCGGCCTCGAGAGCATCGCCTGCTACGACAAGTACGCCTTCGACGGACCCTATGCCGCCCTGATCCAGGGCCGGGCGCGGGAGGCCGGCGTCACCCTGGTGCGCTCGAACGCCGAGCTCGCCGAGGCCGCCGACCTGATCGTCAGCGTGACCCCCGGCGTCGCCTCGGTCGAGAGCGCCGAGGCTTTCGTCCCGGTGCTGACGAACCGCCACACCTTCCTCGACTTCGCCTCCGCCACCCCGAAGGTGAAGCAGGCCGTCGCCGAGCGACTGTCCGCCACCGGCGCGCTCCTCGGCGACGGCTCGATCGAGGGCACGCCGCTGCACGGCTATTCCATGCGGATGCTGTCGAGCGGGCCCGCCGGCGAGCGGGTGCGCGACCTCCTGGTGCCCTGGGGCATGCAGATCGAGTTCACCGGCCCGACCCTCGGCACGGCATCGGGCATCAAGATCCTGCGCTCGGTCCTGATCAAGGGCATCGAGGCCCTGCACGATGAGATGCTGCTCGCCGCGCGCCAGTACGGCATCGACGAGATCGTGCTCGCCTCCGCCTCGAAGACCCTGAATCGCCCCTGGATGGACACGGTGAAGAGCCTCACCCCATCGGGCGTGATCCATGCCAAGCGCCGGGCCGAGGAGCTGGAGATGTCGGCCGAGGCGGTGGCCGATTCGGGCGTCGAGCCGATCATGGCCCGCGCCATCGCCCAGCGCCTGCGCTGGAAGGCGAGCCTCGGCCTCAAGGACCATTTCGGCGGCATCGTGCCCGGCACCTACCAGGAGGCGCTGGAGGCGATGGCCGAGAAGGCGGGGTTGCAGACCAAGAAGCAATCCTGATCCATTGCTGATCAGAGCCAGTTCTCCACCGGCAGAGTTCACACTCTCCATCGTCATTCCGGGGCCGCGCAGCGGAGCCCGGAATCCAGAAACGCCGAGTTCTTCAAAATAAAGCGGACAGCGTTCCACCTCATCCTGTCCCGCCTGAGTATCTGGATTCCGGGCTCCGCTTCGCGGCCCCGGAATGACTGGGCGGGTAGCAGGATCGTCGAGCCTATCGCACAGCCTGCAACCCCGGAAAGCACCCCCATGTCCATCGGTTTCAAGATCCATCCCCGCACCCGCACCGTCGACGCCGCCACCGTCGAGAAGTTCAAGGCGATCGCGGTCGCCAACATCAGCGACTCGATGCTGCGCATGACGCATGGCGGGCCGCGGCTTCGGCCGATGCATGCCGGCGGCGTGCTCTGCGGCGTCGCACTGACCGTCAAGTCGCGCCCCGGCGACAACCTCATGGTCCATGCCGCCCTCAACCGCGTGAAGCCGGGCGACGTCATCGTCGTCGACGCGGGCGGCGACCTGACCAACGCGATTCTCGGCGAGCTCATGCTCTCGCATGCCCAGCAGGTCGGCTGCGCGGGCGTGATCGTCAACGGCGCCGTCCGCGACTTCGGTTGGATCAAGGCGAACTCTCTGCCGGTCTACGCCGCCGGCGTGACCCATCGCGGGCCCTACAAGAGCGGTCCCGGCGAGGTGAACTGCGCGATCGCCATCGACGGGATGGTGATCGAGCCCGGCGACCTGATCGTCGGGGACGAGGATGGCTTCGTCTGCGTGCCGTACGACCACACGGAAACGATCTTCGCCGCGGCCGACAAGAAGCAGCAGGGCGAGGCCAAGACCATGGCGGCGATCAAGGCCGGAACCGTCGACCGGTCCTGGGTCGAGCGCGAGCTCGAGAAGGCCGGCTGCGAAGGCCTCTGACCGGCGAGCAACAATCGACAGACGGCGAAATTCGACAGGTCGGAGGACGGGACGTGAGCGCCACCACGGACGACAATCAGGCCCTCGAGGCGACGACCATGCGCCGGGTGATCCTCCGGCTCGTGCCGTTCCTGATGGTCTGCTACTTCTTCGCCCTGCTCGACCGGGTGAATGTGGGCTTCGCCGCCCTGCAGATGAACCACGATCTCGGGCTGACGCCGGCGATGTTCGGCTTCGCCGCGAGCCTGTTCTTCGTCTCGTACTTCCTCGTCGAGGTGCCGAGCAACCTGGCACTGCAGCGCATCGGCGCCCGGCGCTGGATCGCCCGGATCATGATCACCTGGGGCCTGGTGACGATGGGCATGGCACTCGTCGTCGGGCCTTACTCGCTCTACGCGATGCGCTTCGTCCTCGGCGCGGCCGAGGCCGGGTTCTTCCCGGGAGCGATCCTCTACCTGACCTACTGGCTGCCGAGCCGCTACCGGGCCCGGGTGCTCGCCACCTTCACGGTCTCGATTCCGCTGGCGACCTTCCTGGGCTCGCCGCTCTCGGTCACGCTGCTCGAGTTCGACGGCCTCCTCGGCCTGCGGGGCTGGCAGTGGCTGTTCGTGCTGGAGGGCCTGCCGACCGTGCTGCTCGGCATCGCCTGCCTGTTCGTGCTCACCGACAAGCCGAAGGACGCGACCTGGCTGAAGCCCGCGGAGCGCGACTGGCTGGTGTCCCGCCTCGCGACGGAAGCCGCGGGCAAGACGCCGGTCGGCCACATCTCGCTCTGGGGCCTGGCGCGCAACAAGTACTTCCTCACCATGGCGCTGGTCTGCGCAGGCGCCTCCGCCACCGGCAGCACGCTCTCGGTGTGGCAGCCGCAGATCATCAAGTCGTTCGGGCTCACGAACCTCCAGACCGGCTTCGTCAACTCGGTGCCCTACGGCGTCGCCACGGTGCTGATGATCCTGTGGGGCCGCCATTCGGACCGCCGCGCCGAGCGCACCTGGCACACTGCGATCCCGCTGTTGCTCGCCGGGATCGGGCTCGCCGCCCTCAACCTCGCCGGCGGCCTCACGATGACGATCGTGGCGGTCTCGTTCGCGCTCGTCGGCGCCTACGCCTTCAAGGGTCCGTTCTGGGCGCTCTCGGCCGGGTGGCTCTCGGCCGGCACCCTGGCAGCGGGCCTCGCCGGCATCAACGCCATCGCCAACCTGATCGGCGGCGGCCTGATGGTGAACATCGTCGGCCTGGTGAAGACCGCGACCGGCAGCTTCGCCCTCGGCCTTTTGCCCGTCGCGCTCCTCGACGTCGCCGCGGCGCTGAGCGTGCTGGCGATCAGCCGCTCGCATGCCCGCGCGGTGCGGGCGCAGGCCGTGGCGGCCTGACCTCCCGACCACGAAACCCCCGAGAGCCGCGATGTTCTTTGCTCCCCCGCCGGCCGTGACGGCCGAGATCTTCACCCGCCTGCCGGACCGCTACCGCAAGCCTAAGCCCAC